>CAMWJT010000100.1 GCA_947174625.1 uncultured Ruminococcus sp. | reverse complement strand
ATTCAAATCCGGCAGAGGTCTCAAAGACGCTGTCAATCCCAAAAAGGACTGATTTTTTTGATGTCCATGATAAATATCCTGAAAAAATCTGTTTTCTGCGCCGGGATGTTCACTTGTCTGTCGTCACTCCTGATTTTTACCGGGTGTGATGCACAATTGGAATCGTTAGAACCGCCTGACACGTTAGAGGGGATTTTAAATATCCCTTCTCCCCAGCCGGAAACCGTCCCGGCAGAGACAGCACCGGCTGTTACTGTTCCGGATGATAATGCAGAGCCAACGACGGAATATCAGAGTATTTTCTTCCAGCCAGTGACAGAGCCTGCAACAGAGATTATGACGGAGACAATTCCCGAAACACAAGCTGTTTCGGAGTATCTCCCGGAAATACGGCAGACAGTTTCCACCTGGGAGGAAGCCTATTATTTATTCCTGAAAAATGCCGGTTATGAAAATCAGCTTGCGGATGAAAGCAACAAAATAGATGTGAAATTTTTGTTGTTGTATCTGGATGGCGATGACATTCCGGAGCTGTTTATCCAGACGACAAGCACAGCCTATTTTTACCGATACAACGGCTTGCAGGTGATCCTGGCGGACAGTTTCCCACTGAGTAATTACAGTTATAATTTTTTCTATCGTCCTTACAGGAACTGCATTTGTACCACACAGGGTTCTGTGATGGCGGATGGTACTTATCTGTCTGTCCGGGAGTATGAGCCGTCAGCGACAGAAAAAAGCGGTCTTGCGATCCGGTCAGAATATTGTTATCCCACAAGAGAATACAGTTATAAAGTCTATTCCGGCAAGGGCATGAATATTGACATGGACAGAGCGCCGCTTCTGGATATTCACATGGACAGGGAGAACAATCTAGGAAGCAGCTGGTTTACTGTGCCGGATGTACTGGATAGTAATGCTTCGCTGTGCCGGTATGAAATTACAGAGGAAAATCTGACGGCAGTGTTCGGGATTACCGAAGATCCGGCAGTCCCGGATGCTGAAAGTTCTGAATTTCAGACAGAAAGAAGAAGCAATCATGAGATTGGATAAATATTTAAAAAATTCGAGATTAATCAAACGGCGGACAATTGCCAATGAAGTCTGCGATGCCGGAAAAGTGCTTGTCAATGACAAAATCGCAAGAGCGTCCTATGATGTCAAATTGCAGGATGTTATTGAAATCCAGATGGGAAGCAGACCGGTGAAAGTCCGTGTTCTGGGAATCCCGGAGCATGCCACAAAAGCGGATGCTGTGGGGATGTATGAAGTCATCAGCAATTAAGCAATATAAAAGATACAAGAACCGTCTGCAAAACAGGCGGTTCTTTGTGTAATCTGCTAAAAATAGAAATTTTTAGAAATTTTTTGAAAATCCCTGCACATTCTGCATCAGATCTCCGTAAGAAAGATAGAAATCATTTTACAGGAGGTTTTTATTATGAAAAAATATAATAAAAAATGCAGTTCCAGGCTTATTGCGCTGGCAGTTTCTGCGCTCAGTTTTTCCAATCTGATTGCTTTTGCGGAAAATTCTGAAAATCCGGAGATCATTTCCGGTACTTGGTGTGATCTCAATTATGAAATCCGGGATCATGTGCTGACTGTTTCCGGTAAAGGGAAAATTTACACGGATGTCTGGTTCGCAGACTTTGATCTTCCGGAATGGGATGTTTATTCGGAAGATATTTATGAGATTGTTCTGGAAGAGGGCGTTACTGGAGCGGAAGATTTTGCATTTTCCTATTATCCGAATCTGGAAAAAATTACAATCCCGTCCAGTTTTACGGCTCTTGCACCGTTTGTATTCTATGATGATCCCAAACTGACGGAAATCAACGGATTAGAGCATATTCAGGAGTTCAATTTTTGCTGTCTGTCCGGTACGGCGTATATCCAGGAACATGAATTTGTCATCCTGGATGATGTGTTGTATTATGCGGAGGGGACAAATTTCACAATCCCGGACGGTGTGACGGAAATCAGACCGTTTGCATTCGGAAACTGCACAAGTTCTGATTTTATTGATATGGAGATTCTCAATCCGGAGGCAGAACCGGAAGAACAGATCTTGAATCCGATCTTGCAGGAATATGAAATCATTCTCCCGGATTCTGTGCAGAAAATTGATGATTTTGCATTTGCACATTGTGCGACGATGACAAATATTCAGATTCCGGATTCTGTTACAGAAATCGGCGAGTATGCTTTTTATAACTGTGTGAGTCTGGAAGCTCTTACACTGCCGGAATCGTTGGAATCTCTGGGAGAATCAGCATTTTTTAATTGCAAGAATCTGAGAAATCTTACAGTCTTGAATCCGGAAATGCAGTTCCAGAAATATGCATTCGGTACTTGCATTGACTGGGAAGCACCTTATCAAATCTGTCTGTGGTATGATCCGGACAGAGAATGGAATCAGAGATTATTTAAAAATCTATATGCACAGAATCCGCTGATTTTTGATTACATGAGTGCTGCACTAAGCGTAGAATTTCTGGGTGTAGAAACGTATGATTCCGTTATGCAGAATATCAAAACATCCAATTTTCATGCAGATCAGCTCCAAAGAAAGGGAATCCTGACAGGTTATGTGGATTCTACGGCACAGACATTTGCAAAAGAAAATCATCTGGAATTTCGTGCGTTAAATCCGGAAATTGGCGATGCGAATCTGGACGGAAGTATTGACATCCGGGATGTGATTTTCATGAATCGTGTGTATGTCGGCGTGGAATCCTGCACAGCGGAACAGTTACACTATGCAGACATGGACGGCAGTGGCAAGATTGAACTGACGGACTCCATGACAGTCCTGCGCAAACTTGTCGGACTGGACTGAATCCGGATTATCCGGATAAGCATATCAGTAAAATAAGTAAAAAGACGTACTCGATGTACGTCTTTTCTTAGTTTACCTCACGTTCTGCACGTGTATTAATGATATGCTCTTTGTATTTTTTTCTTCTTTCTGGATCGTTCAGGACGTTGATACAGTAATCCGTAAGCGCTTCTTCGTCATAATCTGATTCTATGATGACAGACAGGATCATCATAAACTTGAATTTTAAATCAGAATCATTCAGCGACTCCCTTTCGAGTCGAATTGACGGGCAGTTTTCCAGGATGCGGATGAAAGTTCTTTCTCTTTCGGCTTCGGAAACGTTGTTCATTTTGGAATGTCTTCCCCTGTATAATTTGACATCATGGATGTTGTCCTTTTTCATAGAAAACATAACTTCATCTAATACACTGCCAGGGACGCATACATGTGTCAGTTTGTTTGTCTTTTTAATCATGATTTTTTCCCCTTAATTATTTTAATTTATTTTTTATCTATTTTTTCATATTCAATCTGATTTGTGTAAGTTAATGTCTTGCCGTCGCTGATAAATTCCATGTTGCCTTGTTCGTATGTCAGATAAGTTTCAATATTACGCTTCTGGAGTGCCGTGATCGTACTCTCCGCAAGATATTCTTCTGAAGTCGAGATAACGGCATATTCCGGTGTGACGGCATCCAGGAATTTACCGAGATTTTTCAGTTCTCTGCCATGATAGGGTTCTTTCAGGAATGTGCAGTCACCAAGATCCATGATTTCTTCTAATCGCTCATACATGGCATCTGCTGTAAATAAAAATATATTCTCATGATGGTATAATTTCGTGATGAGTGAATAATTATTATCATCGCCCTCCTGATAAGCATCAGATTCCGGCGGATAGATAATCAATTCTGCATCATCCAGAATGATACTGGTGTCTTGTATGACAAATTCAAATTCCAGATTTTTTTCTGTCATGGATGCCGTCAATTTCTGGAATTCACTGCTTTCGTTGTGTTCATAATCCGGCGCAAGGATGTGTGAGACTTCAAAATTGTCAATGACTTTGGATGCGCCCCCGATGTGATCCTGGTCATAATGTGTCAGGATCATGTAATCAATTTTTTCCACACCCAAAGCATTCAGACAACGGCGCATTTTACTGCCGTCGCTTTTTTCACCGCAGTCAATCACAACTGTATGATTCTGTGTCTGGATTACCATGCCGTCAGCTTTTCCCAATTTCAGACAGCAAAGCTTGAGGTCATAACATTCCGTGGGCTGATAACTGGATTTCAAATCGGGATTTTCCGTCGGATTTGTACTGACGCATCCTGTCAGCAGGACGGCACAGCTCAGAAGCAGGGTGCTTATTTTTTTTCTTGCCATATAAAAAACGTCTCCTGATGATAATTTTATTTACTATAACACAGAAACCTGAAATAAATATTAAATTTAATTTTAATTTTAATTTTAACATAAATTCTGTGATTTGTCAATGAATTTTTTCCGGCAACTACTTGTAATTTTCCTGAAAATATGTTATGATGATATAAAATCTATTTTATCGGAGGTTTTTACATGCAGCATCAGTATACATTGATTGGTTATCCTTTGGGACATTCCATGTCCCCCTGGATTCATGAAAAATTATTTTCCCTGTTCGGAAAGAACGGAACATACACGCTGACAGAGATTGCACCAAATGAACTTGCCGGCAAGCTCCCGGCGCTGAAACAATGCAGGGGATTTAATATTACAATTCCCTACAAGACAGACATTCTGCCTTATCTGGATTACATGGATGAGACAGCGCAAAGATATGCGTCTGTGAATTGCGTTGCCGTGACAGAAGACCAGAAATTACACGGTTACAATACGGACTGCACGGGATTTCTCCGGAGTGTCCAGGACATGCCCTTAAACGGCAAAGTATTATTAATTGGCTGTGGCGGTGTTGGTCGGATGATGGCAACAGAAGCCGTGTTGCATGGTGCAGATCTGACAATTTCTGAACCGGATCAGGCACGTGCAGAAAGTCTTGTACAGGAATTGCAGCAAAAATATCCGGATGCAAAAATTCGTCTGAGAGATGCGAAAATCCTGGAGCAAGAGCAGAAAACTTTTGATCTGCTCATGAATGCGTGTCCGGTGGGGATGTATCCGAAAGTCAATGCCTGCCCGGTCGGAGAAGCATTAATCCGGAACAGTGCGAATCTATTTGATGTGATTTATAATCCGACAGAGACAATGCTTGTGAAGCAGGCAAGAAAAATGGGCAAGAACGCTGTCGGCGGTTCTGCCATGCTTGTCTGGCAGGCAGTCCGTGCGCATGAAATCTGGAATCATGAAACTTACAATCCGGAAGACATTCAGAAATTGATCCAGGATATGGAACAGGAAGTCAACCGGTTGTTTCCGGAGAAATCATAAATATTAATTTTTAAATTTCACATTAAGAGAAAACAGGTTTTTGGGGTAT
>CAMWJT010000099.1 GCA_947174625.1 uncultured Ruminococcus sp. | reverse complement strand
TTTGTACAGCATCGGTGTGCATCCCAACATCCTGCAAAGGCGCTATGCCTGGACGGTCTATCTGAAAGTCAGCGGCGAAATTGAGGATTTGCTCACGTTCATGGGCGCACAGAAATGTACTCTGGAATTGATTGATATTAAAATTGACAAAGAAGTCAAGAACAAGGCAAACCGGATCTGGAACTGTGAAATGGCAAATATCAATAAAACCTTGTCAGCATCCGAAAAACAGTGCCAGGACATTCAGGAGATTATCCGGCATCACGGCATGGACAAACTTCCGCCGGAGTTGAAAAATCTCGCAGAAGTCCGGATGGAAAATCCGCATTTAAGCTTGTCTCAGATTGCGGAACTGCTTGACAAACCCGTTGGTCGTTCCGGTGTCAATCACAGATTTCAGAGAATTGCCCTGATTGCTGAACAGTACAGAAAGGAAATCAATTCATGATGACACAGAATCATTTTGTGCATCTGCATGTACACAGTCAATACAGTCTTCTGGATGGTGTCTGCCGTCCGGAAGATCTCGTAGAACAGGCAAAATCCAATCACCAGACGGCGATTGCAATTACAGATCATGGCAATCTGTACGGCGCATTAAAATTCTATCAGACTGCAAAAAAAGCCGGGATCAAGCCAATTATCGGCTGTGAAGTCTATGTTGCCAGGAGAACCCGGAAAGACCGGGACGGACGGTTTGATCGGAAAAGTCATCACTTGATTTTGCTATGCGAAAATCAGACCGGCTACCAGAATTTATTAAAATTAGTCTCACTTGCCAATCTGGAAGGATTCTATGAAAAACCCCGGATTGATTTAGAATTATTGCAAAAATATCATGCCGGACTGATCTGTCTGTCCGGTTGTCTGTTCGGAGAAATTGCAAGATTATTAACTGCCGGACAATATCACTCTGCAAAAGAAAAGGCACTGGAATATCAGAAAATTTTCGGCAATGATTTTTATTTTCTGGAAATCCAAAATCACGGCTTGCCGGAAGAAGCCCGGATCAAGCCGTTATTGCTCAGATTATCACAAGAAACCGGGGTGAAACTAGTTGCCACCAATGATGTGCATTATGTCCGGAAATCAGATGCGCAAGTACAAAAAATTCTGCTTTCTGTGAGGAATCGTACGGAAGAAGAAAATCCAAATAATTCAAATAATCTGGATTATCCCGGCAATTCTGAATTTTATTTAAAATCCACACAGGAAATGACGGCATTATTTGCAGACATTCCGGATGCTGTCCGGAATACAGTAGAAATTGCAGAACGATGTCATTTAGAAATTAAATTCCATGAAAAAAAACTCCCGCATTTCTCTCAGCCGGGTACGACAGACAATCAGACATATTTCCGGGAATTATGCGAAAAAGGCATGTATAAACGCTATGGAACAAATCCAGCTCCGGAAATCCGGGAACGTCTGCAATATGAAATGCAGGTAATTATTGAAAACGGATTTACAGATTATTTTCTGATCGTCTGGGATGTCGTACGGTATGCCCGGAATCAGGACATCCCCGTCGGCGCAGGCAGAGGATCGGGCGCAGGGTGTCTGTGTGCATACTGTCTGTTCATCACGGAAATTGACCCGATCGCCTATCAGTTATTATTTGAGAGATTTTTAAATCCCGGCAGAAAAACCATGCCGGATATTGATCTTGATTTCTGCATAGAGGGCAGACAAAAAATCAAAGATTATGTCGTCCGGCGCTACGGCATGGAGCATGTCGCTGAAATTACTGTATTTGATACTCTTAAAGCAAGAAGTGCGATTAGATTAACTGGAAAATTCCTGCATGTTCCTTATCCGGTTTATGATGCTCTTGCCAGATCCATAGATCCGGCGGAAACGATCCGGGAATTTCTGCAAAAAAATCCGGATTCTAACAAGCCGGAGCAGATCCAAATCCGAGAATTGTTAGAAACGGCACAGCTTGTAGAGGGACTGCCCCTGCATGTGTCCGTCCATGCTGCCGGGATTCTCATCACAGAAGAAAAAATCACGGAGCATACACCAGTTACCCGGAATGACGGCATTGCCGTTGCGCAGTACACAATGGATATTCTCGAAAAACTGGGATTACTCAAGATTGACTTTCTGGGACTCCGGAATCTGACAATGATCCGGGAAGCAGAAAAAGCTATCCAGAAATCACAGCATTATTTTTCCATCCGGAGTATCCGTCTGGATGACAAAGCCGTTTATGAATTTTTAGGGACAGGACAGACTGCCGGATTGTTCCAACTGGAAAGCGATGGCATGAGAAATTTCCTGATCCGGTTACAGCCGCAATGTATGGAAGATCTGATCGCCGCACTTGCCCTGTATCGTCCCGGACCAATGGACGGCATAGAAACTTACATCCGAAACCGGAACCATCCGGAGAAAATTTCTTATCTGCACCCGATTCTTGAAAAAATCCTGCATAGCACATACGGTTGTATGCTCTATCAGGAACAAGTGATGCAGATCTGCCGGGAAATGGCAGGTTATTCTTACGGACAGGCGGACGAAATCCGTCGTGCAATGGCAAAAAAGAAAAAAGAAATCATGCAGGAAGAACGTGAAAATTTCCTTCATGGCGCAATACAGAAGCAAATCCCGGAACAGATCGCACAGCAGGTCTTTTCCCAGATGGAAAAATTTGCAGCTTATGCGTTCAATCGTTCTCATGCGACGGCATATGCCAGAATTGCCTATCAGACGGCATATTTAAAATATCATTATTTTGGGCATTATATGGCGGCACTGATGACTTATGCCGAGAGCGACACGAAACTTGCCGGGTATCTTCGGGAATGCAGTACCGGGAACTTGCAGAAGCTCCGAATTCTCCCCCCGGATATTAACACAAGTCAGATCGCATTTGTCTATGATCCGGATCAGAACTGCATTTTATTTGGATTAACCGGTATTAAGGGACTTGGCAGAATGTTCCTTGACAAAATCCTAGAAGAACGCAGAATTCACGGGATATTCCAAAATTTGCAGGATTTCTGCAAACGCACAGCGTCTTTGGGATTACACAGGCAACAACTGGAAGTTCTGATTCAATCCGGCGCACTGGATTGTCTGAATCCGAACCGGAAACAAATGCTTCTGCATTACTCTCGAATTCTGGAGAATCTCCGGCACAATCCGGATCACATCATTGATGGACAGATGAGTTTATTCGGGGAAGAATCTCCGTCCGGGATGCAGGAATTACCGGAAACACCGGATTTTTCGATTTTCGAGAAACTAGAACAGGAAAAGCAGGCATTCGGCTTTTATGTTTCGGGGCATCCTCTGGACGAATGGGCATATCTGAAAAATTTGTTAAAATGCGTGAACATCCCGGATCTGTCAGCGCTTCCGGATTCGGCACATGTCCGGATGATCGGGATCATCCGGTCAGTCCGGATCTGTCAGACAAAGAAAAAACAGGACATGTGTTTTCTAACGTTAGAAGATACATCCGGCATCACGGATATTGTCTTATTTCCTGGAGAATATTCCAGATTCCGGGAACGTCTGCAAACATCACAGCCTGGAAATGTGATCTATCTGACGGGGAAAAAATCAAAAAATTCCGTGATCTGTGAACAGCTCCGGAAAGGAGACGAACTCCCCGGAATTCTGGAACAGATGCAGTTCTGTATCAAGCTTGATTCGCAGGAACAATTGCACCAGATTCAGGAAATCTGCAAAAAATTCACTGGAAAAACAGCTCTGATCTTTTATCTGACAAATACAGGAAAATATATCATTCCCCGGAACAGGCTTGCCGTTTCCGTCACACCGGAACTTTATGAAACGCTGAAAAAAATTCTGTCATCTGCACAAATGGGATGTATTCCAAAAATATAGTGATTCTACTTAAAAAGAGGAAAAGAAAGCTGAAATTGCATCATCAAGGGAGATAAATTCCTTGCTGTGCAATTTCAGCCATTGTTTTAGTTTTGCCCAGAAGTGTTCAATGGGATTTTGTTCAGGAGAATAAGGAGGAAAAAAATCAGTTTTCTGTGATGTCATTTTTTCCGTTTGTCAAGTGAATTGACGATATAATAAAGAATTGTGCATTAAAAAACATATGATACAGCTGAAACATTCAATTCAAAACAGCAAGAAAGTCAAGTAAAATAATAGGGAATATATTCTAGTATCTCACCAGTAATTGCATTTATGATATATTCTCCCTCCTCATTTTCTTTTACAGCTCTATAAGCAAGACACGGCAGTTCATTCCACACCGTATAAATAATAAGTTCAGGTTCTTCAACATACATGTCTGGTGATACTGCTTCTGACTTTGAAATACAATGTGCAGTCACATCTATTTTACTGAAATCGATAGGATCCACAATAAAATGTATATCAACTCTTTCACATTGGTTTTGTTTGCTAATTACTATTGCATATACATCATCCATTGTAGTACCAAGACCACGTAAAAGAATATCTTTGTAATAAATAGAAAAAATCCAACCCTTGACTGCTTTTGAAAAAGGATGCTTTGGTTCATAAACAAATGTAAAATCAGTTAAGTCTGTAGTTGGATATTGACTTTCTAGTTTTTTCCAGATCATTTCTTTCATGTCATTTGTGATTTCATCATAATCATCAACAATAGTTGGCATATTTACATGAACAGCATTGCTGTCTTTGTTTTCCATTGTAGTTTGATCTTTTATTAACTCTCTTTTCATTATACATAAATCAAAGATATTAAGTTGATTGTCCTTACAGAAATCAACGGCTTGCCAGTTAGCAAGTGAAGTACCAGGCACAGATAGCAACCATTTTTGGAGCAATACAACATCTAATACATCAAAAGACCCATCTCCATTAATGTCTCCCTTAACATAGTCTGCTGTCTCATTTTCAGATGGATCAAAAATAATTGTAGCTGCCTTTAAGTTTGGACTTAACTCCTCTGCTGCTAATACATTTTGCCCAATACTGAACATACAGGTTAACAGTATAGGAATAGCAAAAAAGTAATGACATATTTTTCGCATATTCTGATTTCCTTTCATCAAATATGATGCAAATGTACATCATACATCATATTATTAATAGTAGTATATAACGAATTAAATTTTTTAGGGGAGTTGACTATAGCAGTTAAAAAAATTTAACTATTTTTTATAACAGATTCTCTCTCTGTGGACAGCAGAGAGAGAATCCAAAAATTTTTTCAGGATAATTTCAGAAAATACCGGACAGGTGTTCCCCGCACCTGCTCTGTTTCCACTACAGCAAAACCGACACCAACGATCACAGCTGCCATGCCATTTCCCAGAACCAGTTCCAGTGCGTGTTTCAAATTACATTGCAGTTTATCGAATTCTAACTGATAAGCGATGATATAACATT
>CAMWJT010000098.1 GCA_947174625.1 uncultured Ruminococcus sp. | reverse complement strand
CGTCTTAGTAATTCCGTTTGGTTCTCGTCAAGTTGCTTTTCGGATGGAGCTGTTACCATAAAAGCATTAATACCGTGATTAATACCATTGTTGTTATTCTGTTTTATTTCTGTTCCTGTTTCTAATTTTGGTTCTTCTGTTCTGCCAAGAAGATAGTCTACGGAACACTCCAAGTGATCAGCAATTTTAAGAAGATTTTGAGAAACTATGTCTGTGCCATTTGCCATTTTTGTAACAGTATTTACACCAAGCTCACAACTTTCTAGTAATTTCTTTACAGAAAATCCTTTTTCCTTTGACTGAAGTTTAATTCTTTCAGCTACAATTTGTGTATTTTTCATAAAATCACCATCCTGAATTGTGCAAATCGACGTTTTTAACCTAAAAGGGTTGACAACAACCTAAAAAGGTGATATAATAACACCTGTAAGCCAAACATGGCTTACAAACAAACCAAAAAACAAAACCGAAAGTGGTTTATGCTTAGTTTTATTGTAACACAAATTTCGGTAAAAGTCAATAGGTTTGTGAAAAATTGATCTTGAAAACAGAATACAAGAATATGAAAAGAGGTGATACCATGCTTGAAAGAAATATTGCATATCTCAGAAAAAAACAGGGTGTTTCCGTTTCGGAACTGGCTGCGGCGGCTGGTGTAGTGCGGCAGATGATCTACGACTATGAAAGCGGTAAGAAAATGCCACAGCCGTACACGCTTCTTGCAATTGCAGAAAAACTTGGTACAACTTGCGATGCAATGCTTAAGTATGATCTTGCAAAAACTGGCACAAATGAGACCACAAACAATTAATCAGGAGGAAAACTGAAAATGGAAACATTCAACATTACCCCAATTGAGAACGAGGGCAAAAGAGTTCTCACGACAGCACAGCTTGCGGAAAGCTATGAAACAACTGAAAAGCGTATCACTGAAAACTTCAACCGCAACAGTGATCACTACACGGAAGGCAAACATTTCTATTGCCTTACAGGTGATGAACTCAAAGAATTTTTGCACTCCGCAAATTGCGGATTGCAAAATACAAACAAAATCCGCACACTTTACCTCTGGACAGAAAAAGGCGCACTGCTCCACGCAAAGAGCCTGAACACCGACAAGGCTTGGGAAGTCTATGATTTCCTGGTCGAAAACTACTTCCAGAAGAAAGAACCTGACTACTCTGCATTGTCTCCACAGTTGCAGTTCATGATCCAGATGGAGCAAAGACAGAAACAGCTTGAAACCGCTGTCAGATCCACAAATCAGCGTATTGACGACATGCGTGAGGTGATGCAACCAGTAAGCGACGACTGGAGACCTGCCATGAACAAGCTTGTCAACCGAATTGCCGCAGATGCTGAATATCCGATTAGCGAACTTTATCTTGACATTTATGATGAAGTGGACATCCGGGGCGGTGTACATTTGGACACACGGCTTGAACATCTCCGTGAACGGATGTGGGATCGTGGTGCGACAGAAACATATATAGACCGTCTCAACAAACTGGACGTGATTGCACAGGACAAGAAACTGATTGCTATTTATGTGGCAATTGTCAGAGAATTTGCCGCTAAATATATCGGGTGACGTTTGCTAAGCCCTGCAAAGGGCTTGGCGGACAAGCCAGAACACTAAATCAAAAAGAGAGGTATTTACAAGAAATGACGAGAGAAGAATTTACAGAATTGACGGGAATCTATCCGTCAATGATCCTGTACAGGGCAATTGAACAGGAGTACATGGATTCAGAGCAGGACAAGGCAGAATTCTGCCGACGGTACAGACTGAATATCGGCGGCATTGCCGAGAAGATCCAGGTAATTGCGGATGAGGAAGTATTCCGGCAGGAGACAAAAATTGAAAGACTCCAGATCGACTTGGACGCAGAACTGAAATGGAAATACTGTGCAGAGCTTGGCACATACCTGGATCAGGAAGAATACACGGAAATGTTTGCAAAATATCAAACCGTGTCTGATGAAACCGCTGTGAAGATTCTGTCCATCACATTTGGACTGATGCCGGAAAAAATCAGAATCCGGCACGAAGCAGAAGAATTTGAGCGCAACAAATACGGCAATTGCCGTATAAAAAGGAAATTCCAACGAGATTCGGTCTATGACACTTCTGACTGCAATTACATCCGTTTCGACTGCGCCGACAGACAGTGGGAGCTTGTCAACGGCGAGCTGATCCCATATGATTGCTGAAAGGGGGTGAACTGCATGACACACAAGAAATATTGCCTGTATGATTTCTACGAACGCTACGGGGTTGTCGCTGAATGCGACACCCTGAGGGAGATCCGGAAAGCCTGGCGCATCTGGATGGCTGAGACAGACGGAGAGTGCGATCTGATGATCCTGCTGTGGGATGAAAATATGCTGGGTTTCAGACCGTTTCACGGTGCTGTAACTATGGAAGAAAGGAGATAACCTACATGGGACAACGGATCATAAATGAAAAAGGCGAATTGATTGACTACATACCGTCTAAAGAAGAACGTTCCCGGAATCTTCGGTACAAAAAACCGGCACTGGAACGGCTGGAATTGAAGTTGATGATGGTGGAGCTGGAAGAAATCAGCGAAGTTTGTGCTGACATTCACTGGATGAGTGAGGACGAAGAAATTTTGCTGTCTGCAATGGACGGCAATGAAGAAACCCTCTGGGAGTTCAAAATGCTGTTTTCTGATATGGAAAGTAAATGCGAAACATTGATGCGTGAAATCTATGACAGCGAAATTTCAGCACAGGAATTTGATGACTGCACGACCGGGTTAATTGGCAACCGTTACAATGTAATCGGTTTTGACATGTGTGAAGAAGATTATTTCAGTCTAACACAATATGACGCATCACTGGCAGTGACAGAAGCCGGTCAACGTCTTATGCGTCTGACAAAGAAAGAAATGATTGCCCGGATCGGGCAGTGTATGGGGATCGCATTTGCCTATCTGGATTTATGCCAACAGTATGACTATTTAAGCGCAACGATTGACATCCTGCGTGACGAGAACACATCCTTTTTGCAGATTATCAAGGATATTGAAAGGCTGTATCGGGATGCAAATGCTGAAAATTTTTATCCCTACCACAGGGCGACAGAGGAACTGGACAGTTTGATTCATACTTTGCCCGACAGATTCTGGGTCGAGTGAGAGGAGGTGAATCAGATAGAACACAATTTCGGAAGTCTGCTATAAAAAATTCCCCTTGCCTGACTGTTGTCAGGTAGGGGGAACTAAAAGAAATCCAATTTTATTTTATCAGAAAGAGAGGAATTTGTCAAGATGGCAACCAGAATAGAAAACGCCTGCAACGGATGTGACACGTGTCTGGGATGCGGACGGAAAGGAGATTATCAGGTGTTCTACTGCGACGATTGTTGGACACTAATTGAAGAAAAGGTGTATTTTCAGGATGAACAGGATTTCTGTGAAGCCTGCATTCTGGAGAATATCCCACACGAGGAGAACATGGTGTTTGACTGTGACAGATGCGGGAAACACTTTGAAGAAAGAACTATGTGGCTTCTGAATGGGAAGGATCTCTGCGAGGACTGCGTTTTACAAGAAGTGCCACAAGAGAATGTGGAGGATTGTTTCGAAAAGGAGAGTTATTTTGATGATTAATAAAACTTCTGCAAAAGTAATGACAAATGCAGAATATCATCAGCATCCGGCAATTTCTAAATCAGATCTGGATCTGATCCAGAGAAGTCCTGCCTATTACAGGTATTGTAAGGCACATGAAAAGACGCAGACTCCGGCAATGCTGTTGGGTTCTGTCGTGCATAAGCTGATCCTGGAACCGTCTGACTTTGATGCGGAATTTGTAGTTGCTCCGGCGTGTGACAAGCGTACCAAAGCCGGAAAGGAAGCATGGACTGCATTTGAAACGAAAGCACAAGGTCTGACGATTGTCACACAAGATATGTCGGAACAGGCAAAGGCAATGGCGGATGCTGTAAAACAGCATCCGGTTGCCGGAAAGTTATTGCAGAATGGACAGGCAGAACAGTCATTTTTCTGGAATGAACAGGACATTTCCTGCAAGTGCCGTCCGGATTATCTTCGGCATGATGGCATTGTACTGGATCTGAAAACAACGCTGAATGCTTCACCGGAATTTTTCACAAAGCACAGCTATGATTTCCGGTATCATGTGCAGGCTTGGTGGTATCTGCATGGATTGCGCCAGAATGGCATTGATGCACAGGATTTTGTATTTATTGCTGTTGAGAAAGATCCGCCGTATTCCGTCTGTGTGTTTGCTGCTGATGACATGATGTTTCAGCTTGGCGAACAGGAAGCCAGAAAAAATCTTGCAGTCTACAAGGACTGCATGCAGTCCGGCATCTGGTATGATTACGAAAAAATGCCGGAAATTCACAATTTATCATTGCCCGACTGGGTAGTAAGGAGAATGTCATATGAATGAAAATCAGGTAGCACAGCAAAATCCGTTTGCTGGACAGAAAAACAGTCTGCATGCAGGTGCTGTTACGATCGAAAGCAGTCGTGCAGTGGCAGAAGCACAGAGCAAAATCCTGCTTGCAAAGCGTTTTCCACGCAATGAAGCAGAAGCCTACGAAAAAGCCATGACGGCTTGCAGTCGTCCTACATTTGCTGAGAAAGCATTGTACAGCTATCCACGTGGAAAAAACAATATTGTTTCCGGCGCATCGATTCGTCTTGCAGAAGAACTTGCCAGATGCTGGGGCAATCTGGATTATGGCATCAAGGAATTATCGCAGAAAGACGGTGAAAGTGAGATGATGGCTTACTGTTGGGACATGGAAAATAATCTGATCAGTTCACAGACTTTCGTTGTGGAACATGCTAGAGATACCGCACAAGGCAAACAAAAGCTGACAACACAGCGTGATATTTATGAAAATAATGCCAATATGGCAGGACGCAGACTTCGTGCGAGAATCCTTGCTGTACTGCCGCCGGATCTGGTGGAAGCGGCGATTGCGGCGTGTCATCAGACACTGACAGGCAACCAGGAAAAACCGACATCGGAGCAGATTGCAGAAACGGAAACAGTATTTGCCAGACTTGGCGTGAATCTTGCAGCCATTGAGAACAGGCTCGGACATTCTCTCAAGGATCTGACCATGCAGGAATTGAATGATTTCTATGGCATTTACGGCAGCATTATGGACGGACACAGCAGTATTTTTGACTGGTTCGATGTAAAAAACAATACTGGCAGAGCAAAATCCCTGACAGATAGAATTATGAACGGAAATCATCCAGACGGGGAACAGCTGATGATGACTGCAACGGAATAGTTTTTGTGTATGATTGGGAAAAATAGCCAGTAGGGGTACTGGCAAAATTCAAATTCAAAGCAGAAACAGCGGAATTATCCGCTGTCTGCCTTGAAT
>CAMWJT010000097.1 GCA_947174625.1 uncultured Ruminococcus sp. | reverse complement strand
GTGATAAGATTCTTGAAACAAACGGGGTGCTTGACAAAATCCGGAAATCCTTTGCGGATTCTCAGATCAGTTCTGTGATTTATACGGATGTCAGACCAGATCCCCCGGCAGATCTGATCGAAAAGGGCGCAATGTTATGCAAGGCTGAATCCTGCGACTGCGTGATTGGTATTGGCGGAGGAAGCAGTATCGACACCGCCAAGGGCATTAACATTCTTCGTTTTAATCCGGGTTCTGTCCTGGAATATGCCCAAAAACCAATGCAACACTGCTCCGGTCTGATTGCAATCCCTACCACTGCCGGAACTGGCTCAGAGCTGTCCAACGGTGCGATTGTCTCCGATCCGGAACAGGATGTCAAGATGCCGATCATGTGCCTGGAGAACATGCCGGAATATGCTGTACTTGATCCGGAACTGACAATGACCATGCCTTACAGATTAACATTGCTGACCGGTCTGGACACGTTTTCACATTGCTACGAAGCATATACATCCAGTCTGAGCAATCCGATGACAGATCTGATCTGTGAAAAAATGCTGGAAACGGTGATAGAATATCTCCCGGTTGCACTGGCAGAACCGGAAAATTGCGAAGCACGGGAAAAAATGCAGTATGCGGCTTCTATTGGCGGTTGGATGCTCTACAATGCCTGTGCGCATGTCGGACACAGCATTGCTCATGTCCTCGGTGCAAAACTGCATATCATCCATGGCGCAGCCTGTGCCTATGATACACCCGTTGTCCTGAAAACAATCAGCATGGCTGTTCCGAAGAAAGTACGAAAAATCGGGGAATTGCTCGGTGCGCAGTATACTGGTGCTGAGAATCCCGAAGAAATCGGTGTGAAAGCCGCACAGGCTTACCAGGCATTTGTAGAGCGATTAAAATTAGACCCCATTCAGATAGATTCTTCCAGCATTGACGACACGCTCCTGGCAGAACTCGTGCAGAGTGTTGTAAATGAGCCTTTTGCCGGATTGACACCCGTTAAGATCGAAGAAGCACTTGCAGAAAAGATGCTGAGAGAAATTTTATTTTAATTAGTTCAAAAATCAAGTCTGCCAAAAAAGTCCAGTAAAAAAGCTGGACTTTTTTGTTTTTTGGATGAAAGAAATATTGACATTGCCATCAAAGTAAAAAAATTCTGAAAGCAAAAAATCCCCCGTCTCTGAGACGGGGGAGAGTTCTATTAACTAAAATTTGATGGCAGGAGTTTACGGATTTCTTCTTCTGTCATGCCTTGTGCTTTCCAGTTAGCAATTAACTCTTTGTATGTTTCTGCCCTGCCTTCAGCTTTTGCGTGAGCCATATCAGAGTAATAGTCCTGTTCTGCTTTCTCACGCTGTCTGACACGTTCCCGGATCTGTTCGTCTTTGCTTAGATCATAGATGACATGTACACCGTTCTGAATCGCTTCTACTGGTACTGCTTCCAGCATCTCCAGTTCTTCCTTACTTTCTGCTTTGAAAAGTTGCATCCATAACCGCAAAATATCTTTGTTTTCCATTCTGAATTTCTCCTTGATTTTCTCTATTTTTGGAAGTTCCAGAAAATGAATCTGCATTCTGTCTGTCAGAAGTTCATGCCGGGTGTCTTCCCGGACGGAAAAAGAAGAATGATAATCGGAACACTCAAACATGGTGAAGTTCAGAACATTGATGCAGATACATCTGCCGATTTCGTCGTAGGTTTCACCCTCTTTCAGCTCGTTGTTGTACATTCTCGCCCAGTAGAATAACGCACGTTCCTTGTAATCTTCTTTTCTGGCAACCTGCATTTCAATATTGATGATCTTTCCGTCCGCTTCCAGCAGGATGTCCAGCCGGGTCAGCTTGCCCTCGTAATAGTCCGGCGTTAATTCTGTATTCCTGATTTTGATATTCGTGATGGAAGAACTGTCCAGATGTAAAGTAGCGACAAGAAAGCTTTTCAGCAAATCCGGATTTCTGGTAAATAATGCTTTGAACATCACGTCATTGGTAACAGGAATGATTTCTCTTTCTTTTGGCATTGATATCACGCTCCTTATAGGACTATTATATCATATTTCAACAGAAATTGCAAGAAATTTTATTTGTATTTCCTGAAAAAAGCAAATTCTCTCCGCCTGAACTGACCTCGACGGAGAAAATTCGCTTTATAGCGCATTATATCAGAAATTTTTCTTTGTTCTGCGATCCTGAAATAATATAGAAATACCGTCTTTATTTTATGAATCCATGCGGGATTTCTTGCCGGATTATCAGTCAGACAAAAGCATATATTTCATGAGAACAAAGTCAAATATATTCAGCAGATTATCGCCGTTAAGGTCACCGGCTTTCCAGTCTGCAAGTGTCACACCAGATTCACTGTGAAGCCATTTCTGGAGCAGAACAACATCTTTGATGTCTAACTGTCCGTCTTTATTGAGATCTCCCTGAACGGATGCTGTTTCTTTTTGATAGGGGAGTGTATAATCTACCGGGATAATTTTCCATTTCTGGCAATTGTTGTCATTCCATGTCCACTGCTGGACATTTGCACCGGATGTTGTATTAGCAGAGGCAACCTCCACACAAGAAAGGTCTCTGGAGGAACGTGTCACAATCGTATAAGTTCCATCCTCATTATCAACGAATTTGAAATACTGATTGCTGGATTTGAGAAAATCATTGATATAGATATTAGAGCCGTCTTTGCTGTTGTCACAATGAAGAAGCAGTTGATTTCCTTCGCCGACGCCGGAATAAACATAATAATAACCCCAGTTGACTTCTTCAAAATGCCATACATTATGCTGTGACGGACTTGCCGTATCTGCACCCCACTGCTGGACGTTTGCGCCAGCTTCGGCTTTGCCGTCCTGGACTTCAAGAAACAGTCCGCTGTTGACATTCTGAATCATATAGTTTTTGCTGGTATCCAGTACGGCACCATCTTTGATGGTAATTGTTTCAAGTGTCCACTTCTGGGAATCACTGTCATTGCATTCCCATTGGATGATATTCGCACCGGATGCGGTGGAATCGCTCTCGACGGCAACGCAACTCTTGTCTGCACTTGATTTTGTGGTGATTGTATAGGTGCCATCGCCGTTATCAAAAAATTTGAATTTCTGCGCATCTTTTTCATTTTTTGCCCACAGTTCAATATTTGTGCCGTTATCCGCTTTTCCTGCGGTCAGATCAAGATAATAGGTCCTGCCATCACCGACATAGGAACGGACATAATAATAGCCGTCTCCTGCGTCCTGGAGCTTCCATGTGTTGTGGACAGCCTCACCGTCAGCACCCCACTGTTGGACATTCGCACCTGCTTCAGCCTTTGCGCCATCCACTTCCATGTAGAGACCGCTCCCGACATTCTTGAACATATATTTTACAGATGTATCCATCACAGCCGCCGTTTTTTCAGGAGCGGGCGGTATAATGGTCGTACCACCGGCACTGTTTACAGTACACCTGGAGCGTTCCGGCATCTGATACCCTGTCCCCATGAAAAAGCTCGTATGCGGCGGTTGATTGTAGGCAGTATTCTGTGCAGAAACCTGGGAACGATACTGCGGATCCTGCATCAGGCATTGCACTCTGTAATCCGTATCATATGTGGTCGCATAGATCCTGACAGAATTTCCGTCAGCTGCACGGACAATCAGTTCTTCACGCCAGTCACCGAAAATATCCGCAGAAAGACAGGGTGTGCCTTTGGTTGTATTGCAGGTATAATAGCCATCCGTCGTGAGAATTGTATCAAGCGTGCCTTTCTCGTTCATTTTAGAGATAGTCGCCGGAGAATCCGTGTAGCCGTCCAGTATCTCACGTTCCAGATCGCCGTCCCAGTAACTGAGGAAGTTAATCGCTGGACGACGGCAGGAGAGTGTTTCCCCCTTGACATTCTTCACAGGCGTGGAATCGTCCGTTTCACGGTTGCCCCAAAGCTCTGCACCAGGATTGCCAGCCCATATATTATCTGCACAACATCTTCCAGTATCACCGGAACCATTGTTATGGAAAATAATCTTACCAGTATCACAGTCAATCAGCGAAACACCATAGGGCTTATCCTCATGACAAATCCAGGCTTCAATGCCATCATTATCCGGGTCAAGATCACCGACGTGCATGGCATCGCCATGCCCCTGATTGGTATTCCAGAGGATTTTGCCGTTATCGTCAATACAGGTAGAACCTGTAATAATTTCCTGTTTTCCGTCACCGTCAACGTCCGCAGCCATAGAATTATGATTACCGTCCCCGTAACCGGCGGAACTGCTGCTCGTACCGGTATCAAATGTCCACATTTTGACAAGTTTCTTATTTTCTACTTTGTAAGCTGTCGCTGTCATTCTAGCATAATAGCCACGTCCTGTGACAACACACGGATGTATGCCGTCAAGATATGCCATAGTCCCCCAGAAACGGTCAACACGATTGGTTTTGTCGCTGGATTTGCCCCATTTGGTCGTATCGCCTCTTGCAGGTTCATAGTTCACAGTATCAAGTGCCTCACCGGTTGCGCCATCAAACAATGTATAAAATTCATCGCCCTGGATGATGAACCCCGAAGAATCCCGATAATCCTTAGAGCCGTCGCCTATGACGTTTCCCTTGCCATCTTTCGTACCGTCGGCAGTCTTGCAGCACATTTCCGCTTTCCCATCAAGGTCATAGTCTGCCACAAAAAATTGTGTATAGTGCGCACCGGCACGGATACTCACACCCAGGTCAATTCGCCACAGTTTCGTGCCGTCAAGCTTGTAACAGTCTATGTATACGTTGTCTGTCTTGCCTTTCTGGGAGTTATCTTTTGAGTTTGCCGGATCCCATTTCAGGAAAAGTTCATAGACACCGTCTCCGTCAACATCCCCGACGGACATATCATTTGGTGTATACTGCGATCCTGGTCTGTCCAATTTAATATCAAAATAGGCATGATCAGAACGGATAGAACAAGTATCACTTGAAATCAACTTGGAACTGTCATAACATTCCACTTTATAGGCAGACTTCGCATTTCCGGACGGATCAAGAAAACAGGTAGCACCTTTCGAATAAGAATTGTCCTTGTCTGTACTTGTATAGACAAGCACATTATCACGATAAAGCTTGAATACTGCCTCATCAGGGTCAGAGGCAAGGAAACGCCAGCTGACAAGCATTCCTGAGCCGGTGTTGACGGCACTGATGCCCCTGTCAAGATATTCCACCACATTGTTTTGTGTCTGATTCTTATTCACTGCATGGGCATGGAACATCTGTCCAGAAGCGCCTGTAACAGACATGAATGATATGGCACCTGTCAGCAATGCAGATACAATTTTTTTCTTCATACGCATAAAATAACTCCCTATTGCAAAAATAAACAAAGTTTATCAACAAAGCAAAAATATAATTGATTTAATTATAACATATTTTCTATCTATTTGTCAAGTATTTTTTGAGCTGCTTTCAGGGCGACTGTATAAATA
>CAMWJT010000096.1 GCA_947174625.1 uncultured Ruminococcus sp. | reverse complement strand
AGACCGGGACAAGTGATAATCTCTCGGAGGCTTTAGCGGCATTTGCTGTCCTGGGGTATCAACAGGAGGAAGTATTGCCGATACTGCTCCGGCAGGATGAAAATGCACCGGCAGAAGAATTGATCCGTTTGACGCTCCGGGAGATCGGCAGGCAAAAATAATTAAAAATTATTTTTAAATTGAATTACAGGAGGTGTGTTGATGAATTTGGAAGAATTGTTGCAGGAAGCAATGACAGACAGCAGTAAGCGAAGCATTTTTTTGCAGACGTTAATCCGGAGTGATGTTTTTGTCATGTGTCGGAAATCCGCAGAACCGGAGAAAAATTCCAGACAAGCCGGACTGGAGCTGATGACTGTCCGGAATGCACAGGGGACTGTATTCGTTCCGTTTTTTACAAGTTACCGGATTCTGTCCATGTTTGCCAATCGTTATGTAGAATGTTATAAATTGAATTGTCTGCGTTTTTTTGAACTGATTCAGAACCGGGCTGCTGTTATGAATCCCAATTATGACAGCCGGGAATTGTATTCCCCGGAACTCAAAGCGATTCTGAATATTGCAAGAAATCTGCATATCAAGGCAATCTCTTATAATGAATTAGAGAACATCCGTTACAGAGAACCGCAGAAGCCATTTTCTCAGATCAAGCAGTATGCTTCTAAATTTTTCACGACACAGCCGAACGTCGAACGGGCATTTCTGGTGGAGATGATCAAGGGGAGCGAAAAACCGCAGGTTTTAATTGTTGTGGATATGATGGGCAATACCCGAAAATTATTTGTGAATCTGGTGCGGTATTTATATAAAGTCAAAAAAAGCAATGAGAGATTATTCTTTCTGAGTTATGAACAGGAACTCGGCAAGCGTGCGGCAAGTCAGGCAGAGCCGTTTTATATCCGGAATAAAAAGCATTATTTTCAAAAATAATTTTTTAGAATTGAGGAAATTTTTATGATAGAAACAGGGGATTTTGCATTTGAGAACAGATTAGTGACAGCACAGGAACTGGAAGAAGATACCGGAACAGAACGGGGACTTCGTCCATTGTCGCTGACGGAATACATCGGACAGACGAAAGTCAAAGAGAATCTGGCGATTTACATGGAAGCGGCAAAGCGCCGTGAAGGTGCTCTGGATCATGTATTATTATACGGACCGCCGGGACTGGGCAAAACGACACTGTCGGCGATTATTGCGCATGAAATGGGTGTGAATCTGCGGATCACCACAGGACCTGCGATCGAGCGTCCGGGGGATCTGGCGGCAATCCTGACGAATCTCTCTCCAGGGGATGTGCTGTTCATAGATGAGATTCACAGACTGAACAGAGCTGTAGAAGAAATTTTATATCCGGCTCTGGAAGATCATGCAATTGATATTGTCGTCGGGAAAGGACCGTCCGCAAGATCCTTAAGAGTGGATCTGCCGGAATTCACGCTTGTGGGAGCAACGACAAGAGCCGGACAGCTCTCTGCACCGCTCCGGGACAGGTTCGGGATTGTCCAGAGACTGGAATTGTATACACCGGCGCAGTTAAGTGATATTATCCGGCGGAGTGCGCAGATTCTGGACATTCCATGTACGGCAGACGGCGCTATGGAACTGGCAGGGCGGTCAAGAGGAACACCGAGAATTGCCAACAGATTATTAAGACGTGTCCGGGATTTTGCGGATGTCATCGGCAACGGTGAGATCACGCAGGATATTGCAAGAATGGCATTGGATCGTCTGGAAATTGACAATTTAGGACTTGACAGCAACGACAGAAGAATGTTAGATATGATTATCAAAGGCTACAGCGGCGGACCTGTCGGACTGGAAACGCTTGCTTCTGCATTGGGAGAAGAAGCCGTCACACTGGAAGATGTGTGCGAACCATTCCTGATGCAACTGGGATTTTTATCCAGGACACCGAGAGGACGTTGTGCCACGGCGCTTGCGTATCAGCATTTAGGGTATCCGGTGACACAGGAAATTTCTCCGGCACAACTGACACTGGATGCAGAATAAAATTATTAAAAATATAAAATATAAGATATTAGGAGAGTATTGCATTGAGAGCAGCAGATAACTGGGAAGCATACAGAGTGTTAGATACTTCCGACGGTGAAAAATTAGAGATCTGGAACGGTGTGACGTTAATTCGTCCAGATCCGCAGGTATTATGGAAGACAGAGAAAAATCAGAAATTATGGCAGAGGGCGGATGCCTGTTATCACCGGAGCAGCTCCGGCGGCGGAAAATGGGAATTTCATGCAAAATTGCCGGAGCAGTGGGAATTGCCTTATCAGAAATTAAATCTTGTATTTCAAATCCGTCCTACAGGGTTCAAGCATACGGGATTATTTCCGGAACAGGCTGTCAACTGGGATTTTATGAATGATTTAATCCGGAATGCCGGGCGGAAAATCCGTGTGCTGAATCTGTTTGCCTATACCGGCGGTGCAACGTTGGCATGTGCGCAGGCAGGAGCGGAAGTCTGTCATGTGGATGCCTCCAAAGGCATGGTGCAGTGGGCAAGAGAAAATGCCGGATTATCCGGTTTGCAGGACAAGCCGATTCGTTGGATTGTGGATGATTGTGAAAAGTTCACGCTCCGGGAAATCCGCCGGGGACGGCGCTATGATGCAATTATTATGGATCCGCCCAGTTACGGCAGAGGACCTGGCGGCGAAGTCTGGAAACTGGAGAACTGCATTTATGATCTGGTACAGAACTGCGTGAATGTATTAAGTGACAATCCGATATTTTTTGTCATTAATAGTTATACAACAGGATTATCGCCGTCCGTGATGGGTTATATTTTAGATGGCTTGCTGACCCGGAAATTTGGCGGATATGTGTATTTTGATGAAATCGGTCTGCCCGTAGAACAAAGTGGTATGTGTCTGCCGTGCGGTTCTACGGCTGTCTGGTGCAGTCAGGATGCAGGGGGCTTGTTTTATGGCAGATAATCGCATAATCCGGGCAGAACATCTCTGGTTCCGTTATCCGTCTGACACAGAAAATCCGGAGAATGCCACAGAAAATAACTGGATTCTGAAAGATATTTCACTTGAAATCCAAAAAGGGAGTTTCACGGCAATTCTGGGACATAACGGCAGCGGCAAGTCTACATTGGCAAAGCATATGAATGCGATTTTGATTCCGGAAAAGGGTGATTTATTCGTTGCCGGAATGAATACCCGTGAGGAAAAAAATTTATTTGCGATCCGGCAAAAAGCCGGGATGGTATTTCAGAATCCGGATAATCAGATCGTTGCGTCGATTGTGGAGGAAGATGTCGCATTTGCACCGGAAAATCTGGGTATCCCTCCGGCAGAAATCCGCAGGCGGGTAGATGATGCCCTGAAAGCCGTCCGGATGTATGAATACCGACATCATGCGCCGTCACAGTTATCCGGCGGACAGAAACAGCGTGTTGCCATTGCCGGTGTGATTGCCATGCAGCCGGATTGTATTATTCTGGATGAACCGACGGCGATGTTAGATCCGCAGGGACGGCAGGAAGTCATGGAGACCATCCGGAAACTGAACCGGGAACAGGGCATTACGATTGTATTAATTACGCATTACATGGAAGAAGCGGCACTTGCAGAGCGAGTGATCGTAATAGATCATGGTGAAATGATTCTGGATGATCCGCCAGAGAAAGTTTTTTCACAGGTGGAACGCATGAAAAAATTAGGACTTGACGTGCCGCAGGTAACAGAACTTGCCTGGGAGCTGAACCGTGCAGGCTTCCGGATTTCTCCGGAGATTCTGACAGAATCGGAGTGTCTGGAAGCACTGGAGAAATTATTATAATGATTAATTACAGAAAGGACAGAGACAAAGAGAATGGCAATTCTGAAAACAGAAGATCTGACCTATGTGTATAGCGCAGGTACTCCATTTGAGAAAACAGCAGTTGACCATGTGAATTTAGAAATAGAATCCAATCAGATGATCGGTGTTATCGGACATACCGGGTCGGGCAAATCCACATTGATGCAGCATTTTAATGGTTTGTTGCAGCCAACATCCGGAAAGATCTATCTGGAGCAGCGGGACATCTGGGCGGATAAATCCCGGCTTCGGGAAGTCCGTTTTCAAGTCGGACTGGTATTTCAATATCCGGAATACCAGTTATTTGAAGAAACCGTTTATAAAGACATTGCATTTGGTGTCCGAAATATGGGCTTGCAAGAAACAGAAATCCGGGAAAGAGTATTTGAAACGGCGCAGATGCTGGGAATGGACAAGAATTTGCTGGAACGTTCGCCGTTTGCATTGTCCGGCGGACAGAAGCGCCGTGCGGCGATTGCCGGCGTGATGGCAATGCGTCCGAAAATTTTAATCCTGGATGAACCTTGTGCCGGACTTGACCCGAAAGGTCGAAATTTAATGCTCCGTCAGATCCGGGATTATCAGAAAAAAACCGGGAGTACGGTGTTATTAGTGTCGCACAGCATGGAGGATGTTGCAGAATTTACAGAGAAATTACTCGTCATGAGCAAAGCAAGATTATTTTGCTATGAAGACACAAAGCTTGTCTTCCGGAAATCCGAGGAACTCAAAGAACTGGGACTGAGAATTCCGCAGATTGCATCCGTCATGCAGGCGCTCCGAAAACATGGTTATGATTTGCCAGAGGATTTGTACACGGTGGAACAGGCAAGGCAGGCAGTTTTGCAGTTATTGCAGAACAAAGTGCGGAGCAGAGAGGATGGCGCATCATGCTGAAAGATATTACACTAGGGCAGTATTTTCCGGTAGACAGCGTGATTCATAAATTAGACCCAAGATTTAAAATTATAGACACGCTGATTTTTATTGTCATGCTGTTTTCCGGCAATCATGTCTGGAATCTGCTTGCCGGGCTGATTTTTGTGATTCTGGTGCAGGGATTGTCAAAAATTCCGTTCCGGATGAGTGTCAAGAGTATTCAGCCGATTTTTCCGGTATTGGTATTTACGGCGATTCTGAATCTGGCATTTATTGACAGTGGTGAAATGCTCTGGAGCTGGAAATTTTTGAAGATCACAGAGGGCGGCTTGCAGACAAGTATTATTATGATATGCAGGATTATTTTATTAATTACCGGGTCGTCTCTGCTGACATACACAACTTCGCCGATTCTGCTCACGGATGCAATTGAGAGTTTGTTATCGCCCTTGAAGAAAATTAAATTTCCGGTACATGAAATGGCAATGATGATGTCGATTGCACTGCGGTTCATCCCGACACTGATTGAAGAAACAGATAAAATTATGGCAGCGCAGAAAGCCAGGGGTGCCATGTTGGATAACGGTAAATTAGCAGATCGTGTCAAAGCCATGATCCCGATTTTGATTCCGTTATTTGTCTCAGCATTCCGGAGAGCTGAAGAACTGGCAACAGCAATGGAATGTCGCTGTTACCAGGGAGGCGAGGGAAGAACCCGGCTGAGACAGTTGCAGGCAACCAGAAAAGACTATTGCAGT
>CAMWJT010000095.1 GCA_947174625.1 uncultured Ruminococcus sp. | reverse complement strand
ATCCTGTATAATAATATTAGAAAAAATAAAATTTTTAAATTTTTTAAAAGGAGAATCAAAAAAATGGCAAATCATATATTGATCTGCGACGACGAAAAAGATATTGTCAACGCACTGAAAATTTATCTTTCACAAAATCCGGATTATATTCTGCATGAGGCATTCAACGGCAGGCAGGCACTTGCGATCCTGCAACAAAAACCAGTTGATCTGGTATTACTGGACATCATGATGCCCGAAATGGACGGTATCGAGACCATCCAGAAGCTCCGGCAGAATTATAATATTCCCGTGATTCTGCTGACGGCAAAAAGTGAGGACACGGACAAGATCCAGGGGCTGAATCTGGGAGCGGATGATTACATCACAAAGCCGTTCAATCCGATGGAAGTCCTGGCACGTGTCCGGTCACAGTTAAGACGTTATACGCAATTGGGGTCTGCGATTCCTGTTTCAGAACGGCAATACCGTTGCGGCAATATTTTTCTGGACGATTCCGAAAAAACAGTGACCGTTGACGGAGAATTGATTAATTTAACGCCGACGGAATACGCCGTATTATTATTACTGATCCGTTCGCCCAATCAGGTCTTTACACCGCAGGAAATTTATACGGCTGTCCGGGGAGAACTTCCCTATGGCGCAGAGGGGACAATCGCCGTCCACATCCGGCATCTGCGGGAAAAAATCGAGATCAATCCGGCAGAACCGAGATTTTTAAAAGCTGTCTGGGGGCGAGGGTATAAATTAGATCAGTTTCAAAAATCAGAAAGGGGAGGACTTTCATGAAAAAACCACTTCACAAAAATAGTTTCTGCAAGGCTGTTGCCATCCTGGTCTATGCCGTGAGTGTTCCGATCTTCTGCGCCGGAGCAATCGGTACAACGGGACTGCTGTCCAATGATTACTATGCCAGGAGTCTCCAGACCATTCAGAAAGAGAACACAGAACGCCGTTTATATACGGATTTACATTGTCTGGATGGCGATTTCATGGAGCTGAAAAATAACAATTATTTCAGCGAGACGATCTCAGAACAGCGCAAGACTGCCTTGTACCAGGAAATCATGGGGCGTTATGATCCGGATAAGACAAATTTCTTTTTCTGCATCTATGACATGGATGATAATCTGCTGTTGCAATCCGGATCGGGTTCTTATCAGGCATCCAGGACATTCACGCATGAAGACACCAACTATCACGAATCCGAGCAGATCATGTCAGAACAGGAATATAACTATTTCTGCGATCAGCATCAGTATGACGAAGTCAAATGGACAATTGAGGAAATCACCGTTCCCAGGGGAGGAACTGCACCGACAATCCCGGTAACAGAACCGGCAACAGAACCCATTACGGAGCGCATGCCGGAGACAATCCCGGTAACAGAATCAGAACCGGAAACAGTGCCGGAATCCACAGAACTGACAAAACCGGACACAGAAACAAATCCGGAAGCCAGTCCGGAGTTAAATCCGGAAGAATCCGAGTCAATCCCGATCAGTACAGAGACAATGGCATTGATGGAATTACCGGAATCGCCGTTTGATTTTTCAATTCATGCCAACGCAGAAAATGTGCCATTAGAGCAGGCAGTGGATGTGCAGACAGATCCCCATTTTACTTCGTATTCTATGGAGGAAAAAGAGCAAATCTGTAGAGCATTGGGGGTAGGCTATGAAACATCCTACGACAATGGATCAACTTTGAATTTATGGGTGAATTTTATCAATTATGCCGGCTATGAGCAACGGATACTGTTTGAAGATTATTTCCGGTTGTTATTAGACCAGAATCCAGATTTGTATATCGTCACACAAGAAGGCTTGCATTATGTCATTGATTATCATACAGACCCGCCGGCAATGCTCCCAATCAGTCAGTATATTGACTTTTATCCGGACGACTTTTCTTCGATAGAATCCTATCCGGCAGACTATACGATTTACGACACTTATTATAAAGTACACATTTCTGAGCCGGAAACGATTCCCACGCATTATATTGTCGGTTACGTCAAGGCGGATCTGACTGTAGATGACTATTATAAGACAGCACAGCAATATACAGCGCTTGCATATCGTTATCGTTATGCTATTCCCGTGATGACAATGCTTGCATTTTTACTCTGTGTGACTTGTTTCTTATTTGCAGTCTCTTCTGCCGGGTATCACACGAATCAGGAAGAAGCATCCGGGACAATCTTCGAGAAAATCCCCTACGATCTGTTCACGGTCTGTCTGTTTTTCCTCGGAATTTTCAGCATGCTTGTTATAGATGAAGTCACGGGATGGGAACAGATTATCGTGATTGCCATCAGCATTATGCTTCTGGGTTTTGTGATTCTCTGGTTCTGCATGTCCACAGCTACACGAATCCGGACAAAGACAAACCTGAAAAACAATGTATTATATAAAATTTTTGAATTGCTCCGGCATCTGTTCCGGAAATTCAAGAATCGCACCAGACATGCACCGAAATTACTGGAGTATCTGCCGTTTGTCTGGAAAGCCGGTATTTTTGCCGTCGGGACTTTTTTCCTGGATTTCTTTGCCGTTGCACTCATTGCATCACGGGAAGAATTCGGCTGGTTTTTAAAAATCCTGATGTGGATGGCAGGCATTGCCGGGACGATCCTTGTCGTGTACCAGTTGCACTTACTGGAATCCGGCGGACAAAATCTGGCAGACGGCAAACTCGAAGAAAAGATTGATACCAAGCGCTTATACGGAGTATTCCGGAAACATGCGGAGAATCTGAACAGCATCAGCGACGGCATGAACAAAGCCGTTTCGGACAGATTAAAAAGCGAAATGTTCAAAACAGAATTGATTGCCAATGTCTCGCATGACATCCGCACGCCCCTGACTTCGATTATTAATTATACAGATTTATTATCCAAATTAAATATCCAGGATGAAAAAGCCCTTACCTATATCGGCATCCTGACAAAGCAATCTGCAAGACTACGGAAATTGACAGAAGATGTCCTGGAAGCATCCAAGGCGACCGCCGGTACAACCAAGACACAAAAAGAAATCATGGATATGAAAGTCTTGTTAGAGCAGTTAATCGGCGAATATTCTGAACGGTTTGAACAAAAAAATCTGCAATTAGTCAGCAACATCACGGCGCAGTCTTTGACTGTCCTCGGAGACGGCAGATTGTTATGGCGAGCGATGGATAATCTGTTCGGGAACATCTGCAAATATGCCATGCCACACACGAGAGTTTATCTGAATGCGTACTCTGAGAATCAAAGAATCTGCATCACGCTGAGAAACATTTCTCAGACAGAATTAAATATCTCGTCTGATGCTTTGATGGAACGTTTCATTCGTGGAGACAGATCCCGGAACACAGAGGGGAGCGGTTTAGGATTATCCATTGCGCAGAGCTTTATCAATCTGCATAACGGCGAACTGAATCTCCATATTGACGGCGATTTATTCAAAGTCAGCATTGACTTGCCGGAACATGATAATTCTGAGATCCATACAGCAATTTAGGGTGATAATTCATGGACAATATTCTAAAAACAAATGCAATCTGCAAATATTATAAACAGTTCAAGGCGCTGGACGGTCTGACAATGTGTGTGCCAAAAGGTTCTATTTATGGGTTTGTGGGAAGAAATGGTGCAGGTAAGACAACACTGATCCGCATTCTATGCGGATTGCAACACCCCACCAGTGGAGAATTTGAACTGTATGGCATCAGCAATACAGACAAGGCAATTTCTGCATCACGCAGAAAAATGGGAGCAGTTGTAGAAACACCCTCTATCTATCCTGACATGACAGCTACAGACAATCTGAAACAACAGTACAGGATTTTAGGATTACCAGATTTTGACGGATTGCAGGATTTGTTGAAACTGGTGGGATTGGAACACACAGGAAAAAAGAAAGTCAGAAATTTTTCTCTTGGTATGCGGCAGCGTTTGGGCATTGCAGTTGCACTTTGCGGAAATCCTGATTTTCTGGTACTGGATGAGCCGATCAACGGACTTGATCCACAGGGGATTATTGAAATCCGGAATCTGATTTTAAAATTAAATCGTGAACAAAAAATCACAGTGTTAATTTCCAGTCATATTCTGGAAGAACTGTCCAAACTTGCGACACATTATGGATTTATCGACAAGGGACGCATGATCTGTGAAATGCGTGCGGAGGAGCTGGAAGCTTCCTGCCAGGCATGTATGCGGGTAACTGTGACGGACAGCAAGGCTTTGACAAGGGTGCTGGATCGTAAAAATATAACATACAGGATCATTGACAGCCGGACGGTTGAAATTGACACAAAGCTGAATATCACACAGCTTGTAAAAGAACTTTCGGAAGAAAAATGTGAAATGATTTCTGTGAAAGAACAAGAAAAAAGCTTAGAAGACTTCTATATTTCATTAATAGAAAATGCAGAGCATCCAGAAAGTCAGAAGCAGAAGGGAAGTGCATAACATATGAACAGATTATTATCTGCCGATCTGGCAAGACTCCGGAAACATGTTCTGTTTCTGTTCGGGGTATCTGTTATGCTGATCTATGGTATTGTTGCACCCATGCAACAGTATTCTGAGACAATGAAATATGCACAGATATCCAGTCCGGATAAATTATTTGGCGGTTATATCATCCCTGTCTGTATCATGACGGCTTTTCTATGCTGTGTGTTCTGTGCAGAGGAGTATGACGGCGGAACAGTGCGCAATAAATTAATCATAGGACACAGCAGAACTGATGTTTATACATCACAATTTCTGACTTGTCTGATTGCAGGAATTATCATGTGTCTGGCATATGTAATCCCCTCCACATTGCTTGGTCTGATATTACCAGGAGATTTTGAAAAAACTGCCAGTATACTTGCATTGTATCTGACAAGTGGAATGCTTTGTATCTCCGCATGTATTTCTATCTACTGTATGTTGATAACTACCGTACAAAACCGGACTGCCGGAACTGTCCTGACACTCTTTGTAGTGCTGATTGTGATCTATATCGGCATCATCACCGGACAGCATCTGAAACTTCCAGCAGAAACATTTCGTGTTATCACAGAAAATGGAGTAACCAAGCATATTTATGGAGAAAATCCCCATTATCCGAAAGGCATTTATCGTACGTTTTTAGAAATATTCTATGATGTTCTGCCATCCGGGCAGGCTTGGCAGATTACCTATATGACAGCAGAACATCTGCCCAGAATGATCGTATCTTCCTGTATGATAATTATCATATCATTTCTTTCCGGCAGGAAACAATTTGAAAAGAAAGATTTAAAATAACAGAAAAACTCACAGGGATTCAGATCTCTGTGAGTTTTTTTATTTCTATGGCTTTTTCCCGTAAAATCCGGTTGCCGGCATTCATTGTCCCGAAGTTCCGGACAGTACAGATCACGGATTTACATTTCTGCATGATCTGCAATGCCTGGTTAATTTTCAAGTCTGAAACCGGTTCAAAATCCTGTTCCGTGATAACCTGCATTGCGAGCGCATTCGCCGTGGGATAATCCAGATC
>CAMWJT010000094.1 GCA_947174625.1 uncultured Ruminococcus sp. | reverse complement strand
GCCTGTGAAGTAGTACTCATTTTTCAACCCTCCATATTATATTAAAAAAATTATTAAAAATTTCAGAAATTTGCAGTAAAATAAAAATAATGCTGTTTGCTGTCCTGCTTGCAGCATGTCTGTTCTGTCTGGTGATGGCGGAACTGCATGCCGGAGCTGTCCCGGAAGAAATGGAATCTGCTTTGCAGTGGGCAATCCAGACGGCAAATGATGATTCCCACGGCTACAGTCAAGTCAATCGTTGGGGCAATCCGGATTATGATTGTTCTTCGTTTGTGATCTGTGCTTTGCGCAGTGCCGGCATCTCTACACTGAATGCTGACACAACACGGGATCTCAAAGCGAATCTTACAGCCGGAGACTTTACATGGATTCCGAGGGGAAGCCGGGCATTGTCCAATACAGACTGGCTTGAAAGAGGCGATATTCTGCTCTCTAACGGACATACAGAAATTTATCTGGGGAATCGCAAAGCCGTTGCGGCACACCAGAATTATGGCTATTCCAAGGCAGGCGACCAGAACGGCAAGGAAATTTCTGTCGGAAATTACTGGTATGATAATAAATATGGCAACTGGCAAGGGGTTCTCCGGTATACTTCTGATTCTAATGATTCTAATTCTGATTCTGAAATTCCGGACACCTGTACGGAAGATTATGCCGGATATTATGAAGTTGTTTCTGATGTGAATTTCCGGATCGGTCACGGTACTGGGAGCAGTGTTCTGGATGTGATTCCGGCTGGGATGGTTGTCACTGTGACGAAGGCAGACGGTTTCTGGGCGCATGTGAATTACCAGGGACGTGAGGGGTTCTGTTCCATGAAATTACTGCAAAAAACAGATAAAATCCCGGAGCTGATCGCCGGTGATGTCAATTTTGACCAGATTCTGGATACGGAAGATCTCCGGATTGTGCAAGACTGGATTCTGGGAATTGGTTCGCTCACCCTGTGGCAAAATGCGGATCTGGATCAGGACGGAAAAATCACCATTTTTGACCTGATGGCGATGAAACAGCTTCTTTCCGGATTTTAATGAGAGCTTAATTTTTTGTGTAAAATCTTGCAATTACTACTTGTAATCTGTTTCAAGTTATGCTATAATAAAATTATCTAAATTATAAAAAGGATGGTATATGCAATATGCTGTATATGGAAAATGCGGTCGGCAAAGTGATGTTTTCTGACCAGTATCTGCGGCAATTGACGGAACAGACTGTCTTGCAATGCTTCGGTGTTGCCGGTTTCGCTCAGTCCAGTCTTGCGGAAAAATTGCTAAATGGCAGACACCGTGCTGTGGAAATCCAGACCAAAAACGGAAAGCTTGTGATCTCGATTCACGTCCGTGTGATCTATGGTGTGAATATCCCTGTTGTTGTCCGTGCATTGATGCACAAAATTGAATTCGTGATTGAAGATGCGGTGAGAATTCCCGTTTCTCATGTCCGTGTCTATGTGGATGAAGTGGTAGAACCTTAAAATTTTAATTTTAAAATTTTCAGCAGATTACAGGAGGATTTTTTTTAAAATTATGAGTGCAGAGAATACAAGTGTGATTAACGGAAAACTTCTGAAAGATGCACTTTGCAGTGCTGCTGTCAGACTTGAACAGAACCGGAAAATCATTGATGAATTAAATGTATATCCCGTCCCCGACGGTGATACAGGTACCAATATGTCCATGACCATGCACACGGCAAAACGGGAACTGCAAGTTATGCCGGATTCTGTCAGCGTTTCGGAAGTCGCTGAAAGAGCGGCATCCGCTATGCTCCGTGGCGCACGGGGCAATTCCGGTGTGATCCTGTCGCTCCTGTTCCGGGGCTTTGCCAAGGGATTGGCAGGACTGGAAGAAGCAGACGGCTTGCAGATCGCCAATGCGTTGGAAATCGGTGTGCAGGCGGCTTATAAAGCCGTCATGAAACCGACAGAGGGAACCATTCTGACTGTCGCAAGAATGGCATCCCAACAAGCACAGCTCCTGGCAAGAGAACATCCGGACGCTCTGGACGTGTTCCGGGAGATTTGTTCTGCCGGTGCGCAGGCATTGGAGAAAACACCAGAACAGTTGGAAATCCTGCGGAAAGCCGGTGTTGTGGATGCAGGCGGAAAAGGTCTTGTGACAATCTGGGAGGCGATGCTTGCTGTGTTTCAGGGAGAAAAACCCGTACTTGCTGTGGAAGAAATGAATCGGAAACAGGAGCTGACTGCCATCGGCAGAGTGGATTTGGAGGGAGAAATCAAATTCACTTACTGTACAGAATTCATGCTTGCCAAAAAGAAAGATTGTCCGGATGCGTTCAAATTAAGGGCATATCTGGAGACCATCGGCGATTGTGTCGTTGTGGTGGATGATGAAGAAATCATCAAAGTCCATGTCCACACGGACAATCCGGGACTTGCCTTGCAGAAAGCGTTAGAATTCGGGCAGTTCGTCAATGAACCGAAGCCCAAGATTGAAAACATGAGAATCCAGCATGCCGGGAGAGTCCGTGCGGCACAGAATGCGGCGCAGGATGAAACGTATGTCCGGGCAGAGCCGGAAAAGCAATTCGGATTTGTAGCAGTTGCGACAGGTGAGGGAATTGAAACCATGTTCCGGGAATTAGGTGCGGACTGCATTGTGCGTGGGGGGCAGACAATGAATCCTTCTACGGATGATATTTTAAAAGCCATTCATGCGACACCGGCAAAGAATGTATTTGTATTGCCCAATAATAAAAATATTATCCTGGCGGCAGAACAGACTGTCAGTCTTGCGGATCGGAACGTCTATGTGCTCCAGACGAGGACAATCCCCCAGGGATTGACTGCGCTGATGTCATTTGATGATGCACTGGATGTCGAGGGCAACCGGATTGCCATGACAAGGGCATTTGAGAAAGTTTCCACGGGACAGATTACTTTTGCGGCAAGGGATTCTGAACTAGAGGGACACAGCATTAAAAAAGGTGAAGTGCTTGCCCTGGACAATGGCAAATTAGCATTCACGGACAAAGAACGGAATCATGCCGCATACAAGCTCACTAAGAAGCTTGTCAATGGTGACAGCAGTTTTATTACGATCACATACGGGCAGAACGTTCCGGAGGATACAGCGGAACAGCTCTGCACGAAATTACAGGAACGTTTCGGGGACAGAATTGAAGTGATACTTGTCAATGGCGGACAGCCTGTGTATGATTATATTATTGCAGTAGAATAATAAATAATTTATTAAATAATCAGCCGTTTTCTGAATACAGAACAGTTTGCAGAAAACGGCTTGTTTTTTCAGGGAGGATTCTAAAATTATGCAGAGATTATTTCAGCCCATCGGCAACCTGAAAAGCGTCAGCAAAAAACGCAATTCACTCTATCAGAAAATCGGGATTCATACACCATATGAATTGTTATGGCATCTGCCCAGGCTCTACCAGGATTACAGAGAACCTGTTCCCGTTGCAGATACTGTAATTGGTATGCCTGCTATCATCAAAGTGAAGATTATCAGCAAAAAAAATCCAGTCTATACCCGCTCCGGTATGGAGCTGTTCCAGGCAGAAGCCGTGGATGATGACAACACCAGAATTACAATTACGATTTTTAACCAAAGATTTACGTTCATGGGGCTTGCTATAGGGAGTGAATATATTCTCTCCGGCAGAATCAAGGAAGATCCCTATCATGCTAATTGCAGAGTGATTCAGAATCCTAAAATTCTTAGTGATGAGAATAATCCCCTCGAAGCTGTCTATCCCCTGACTGCCGGACTGACAAATCCCATGATCCGTACAAATATCAAAGAATGTCTGGAAATTCTGGATAGTATAGATTTTGAAACAATCCCTCCACAGCTCCGGGATCAGCATGATATTATCTCACTGACCAGGGCTTTCCATGATATTCATCAGCCCGGAACGCTCCAACAGGTGACGGATGCCAGACGCAGACTTGCTTTTGAAGAACAATTAAAATTAGAACTAGGTCTTCATATGATGAAAATGCGCTCCAGAGTCAAGACGGATTATCCGATGCAGAATGTTTCTATGAAGCCTTTTTTTGATTGCCTTCCATTTCAGCCGACTGATGCACAGTTACAGGCAATTTCAGAAATTACACAGGATCTGTCCGGCGATATGCCAATGAACCGGTTATTACAGGGAGATGTCGGAAGCGGTAAGACTGCCGTTGCAATGGCGGCATGCTATTTCTGCGTACAAAATCATTATCAGAGCGTATTAATGGCACCGACGGAGATTCTCGCTGAACAGCATTATCAGACGTTTTGTCATTTTCTGGAAAAGTTCGGGATTGAGATTGTATTATTAACCGGTTCACTCACACCAAAACAGAAAAAATTGCGTTATGCGAAAATTGAGGACGGCTCAGCAAAAATTATTATTGGCACGCATGCTGTATTTCAGAAAGCTGTTGTTTATCAGAATCTCGGACTTGTCATCACGGATGAACAGCACCGTTTTGGTGTTGCGCAGAGGGACGAACTGGCGAAAAAAGGCGGTGTGCCGCATAAATTAGTCATGTCTGCTACACCAATCCCCCGGACACTTGCGCTTGTGATTTACGGCGATCTGGAAATCTCCATTCTCGATACTATGCCCAACGGCAGACTTCCCATTCAGACATATGCTATCACGGGGAAGATGCGGGATCGTGCCATGAATTTTGTCAAAAAAGAACTTGTCCAGGGGCGGCAGGCTTATATTGTCTGTCCGGCAATTGAAGATTCTGACATGGATCTGAAAGCCGTGACGGCTTATGCGGAACAGTGTGAAAAAAAATTCCTGAAAGACTGGAATATTGCCGTGCTTCACGGACAGATGACGGCGCAGGAAAAAGATACAGTCATGGAAAAATTCCGGAATCATGAAATTGATGTCCTGATCTGTACGACAGTTGTCGAAGTCGGTGTGGATGTCCCCAATGCCACTGTGATGCTGATTGAAGATGCCGAACGGTTTGGCTTGTCGCAGTTGCACCAGCTCCGGGGTCGTGTGGGACGTTCGGATTATCAGAGTTATTGCGTTCTCGTGACGGAGCATGTGACTGACGAATGCCGGGAGCGTCTGCGTTTGTTATGCAGTACGACGGATGGCTTTGCGATTGCAGAAGCGGATCTGAAACTGCGTAAAGCCGGGGATTTTTTCGGCAGTCGGCAGCACGGACTTCCGCCCATGCGGCTTGCATGGATGATAGATGACACCATGCTTGGAGAAATCCGGGAAATCCGTGAAGCGCTCACAGAAGAGGATGTATTTCTTGAGAAGCCGGAGAATCAAGCATTATTATGCAGTGTGAAAGAATTATTCAAGGAAAATTTATAAAAATATTTAAAATTGTTCAAATTTTTTGTTAGTTTTTCACAAATAAGGAAAATTTTTAAAAAAAATTCAAAAAACGCTTGACAAACAGCTTGTTTTGTGGTATACTGTAATAGTCGCAGGGAGAGAGAACAAAAAATCAAAATCCCTGGTCTGATTACAATTATAGTGGAAGCTTAGCTCAGCTGGGAGAGCATCTGCCTTACAAGCAGAGGGTCATAGGTTCGAGC
>CAMWJT010000093.1 GCA_947174625.1 uncultured Ruminococcus sp. | reverse complement strand
CTCCAGATTGGTGACAGTATTGCCGTCAACGGAACTTGTCTGACAGTTTGTAGATTTGATTCCACCGGATTTTCTGCGGATGTCATGCCGGAAACCATGCGCCGGACAAATCTGGGGAAATTAATCCCCGGCAGTCGTGTCAATCTGGAGCGTGCTATGTCTGCAAACGGACGGTTCGGAGGGCATATTGTATCGGGACACATTGACGGAACGGGAAAAATTATGCAGTTCCGGGAAGAAGATAACGCTGTCTGGGTGAAAATTTCTGCCAATCCGGAATTATTGTATTACATGATCCAGAAAGGTTCTGTTGCAATTGATGGCATCAGTCTGACGATTGCGGAGCTGACACAGCATCATTTTTCTGTCTCCGTGATACCGCATACCCGTCAGCAGACGACGTTATTAAATAAAAAACCCGGAGAAATTGTCAATCTGGAGTGTGACATGATTGCCAAATATCTGGCTAAATTCCGAAATCCGGAAAATTCTGAAAATCCCGGAAATCGCCGTAATTCCGGTTCTATTTCTGAAACATTTCTGGCAGAACACGGTTATTTTTAAAAATTAAAAAAATCAAAGCGAGGTTTTATCATGAAAGTAAATACCATTCCGGAAGCGCTCGATGCTCTCCGAGCCGGAAATATCATTGTTGTCATTGATGACCCGGATCGTGAAAATGAAGGGGATCTGATCTGTGCGGCACAGTTCGCCACAACAGAAAATGTCAATTTTATGGCAAGTCAGGCAAAAGGGCTGATCTGTATGCCCATGTCTCACGAATATATCCAGAAATTAGGCTTGCATCAGATGGTTGCAGAGAATACAGATAATCACTGCACGGCTTTTACAGAGTCCATAGATCATGTCAGTACAACAACGGGTATCTCCGCAGAAGAACGTGGCATGACTGCCCGGATGTGTACAGCTCCCGGCGCACGTCCGGCAGATTTTCGTCGTCCCGGTCATATGTTTCCCTTAGAAGCAAAACCAGGCGGTGTCCTGGAACGCAACGGACATACAGAAGCGACTGTCGATCTGATGCGCCTTGCAGGATTAGAACCCTGCGGACTTTGCTGTGAGATCATGGCAGAAGACGGCACAATGATGCGCACGACAGAATTAATTGCCTTTGCACAAAAGCATGGTTTGATTCTTACAACCATCAAAAAATTGCAGAAATACAGAAAATTGCAGGATGTATTCATGAAGCAGGTTTCCAGTGCCAGTCTGCCAACAAAATACGGCAATTTCCGGATTTACGGTTATCAGAATCAGATTACCGGACATGAACATGTAGCGCTTGTCATGGGCAATGTCTCGGACGGTGAACCTGTTCTTTGCCGTGTCCATTCGGAATGTCTGACAGGGGATGTATTCGGTTCTTGTCGTTGTGACTGCGGACAGCAGTTAGAAGAATCCCTGAAACGGATTGCTGCCGAAAAACGTGGCATTCTGGTATATCTCAGACAAGAAGGACGTGGCATCGGCTTATTGAACAAGATCAAGGCATATGATCTCCAGGAACATGGACGGGACACGGTAGATGCCAATCTGGAATTGGGCTTTGCACCGGATTTGCGGGATTATAGCGAGGGCGCACAGATTCTGAAAGATCTAGGGGCATTGCGACTGCATATCATGACGAATAACCCGGATAAGATTTCAGATTTGTCAGAATACGGCATTGCAATTATCAGCCGTGAACCGATTGAGATTGCACCAAAACGGGAAAATCTGGATTATCTCCGGACGAAACAAGAACGCATGGGGCATTTGCTGGGGCATATTTAACATAAATTACAATATCATTAACAGAAAGGATTTTTGAATTATGAAAATTTTAGAGGGTTTCTATGAAGGTGAAGGACTAAGAATTGCAATTGTCGCATCTCGGTTCAATGAATTTATCACATCCAAACTGGTCAGTGGTGCAGAAGATTGTCTGCGTCGTCATCATGTCAGTGAGGATGCTATCACACTGGCATGGGTTCCTGGTGCATTTGAGATCCCGTTAGTGGCAAAAAAACTTGCAAAATCCGGGAATTATGATGCCATTATCTGTGTCGGCGCTGTCATCCGTGGTGCAACATCTCATTATGATTATGTCTGCGCCGAAGTCTCCAAAGGGATTGCCAGTGTCTCTCTGGAAACGGAAGTCCCGGTATTGTTCGGTGTCCTGACGACAGATACGATTGAACAGGCAATTGAAAGAGCTGGGACAAAAGCCGGCAACAAGGGCTATGACTGTGCAATGTCTGCGCTCGAACTGGTACAGGTACTAAGAAATGCTGAAAAATAACAATCAAAAAATCATGTTTTTTGATATTGACGGTACGCTGATGGAAGATTCTTCTTCGCATTACATGCCAGAAAGTACGTTGCAAGCTTTGCAACTTGCAAGGCAGGCAGGCAATTTATTATTTGTCAATACCGGACGACCTGCTGTCAATGTCGATCAGGATGTCAGAAAATTAAATTTTGACGGTTATATCTGCGGTTGTGGGTCTTATATTGAAATCAATCAGGAAGTAGTATTGTATCATGGCAATCCCCCGGCAATCTGTCGGGAGATTGCACAGCTTGTCCGGGACTGCAACGCTTCGCCGTTGTATGAACGACGGGACGCATTTTTCTTTGATACACACACAAGAATTCTGCCGTTTATCCGGGAAATCCGGGAATCCTTCCGGATTCAGGAAAAAAATATCTGGAGAGATAGCACTGACCCGGATTTCAGCTTTGATAAATTTGTGATTGCCTATGATAATGCTACAGATCTGGAACAATTCAAAGCCGGGATTGCGCCTTATTTTGTGTTTATCGACCGTGGCGAGGGATTCGCTGAAATGGCACAGAAAAATTACAGTAAAAAAACCGGGATAGAATATATTTTAAATTATTATCAGATTCCAAAGGCGAATGCTTATGCAATTGGTGACAGTCTGAACGATCTGCCGATGTTTGAAACAGTCGGCACAGGCATTGCTATGGGCAATGGAGAAAAATTAATCCCCTATGCAGATTACATTACGGCGGATCTATGGCATGACGGCATTTATCAGGCAATGCAGTATTTTGAATTTTTTAAATAATTAAAATTATCAGAAAGGCTCTGTTGAAAATCTATGACGCTGAAAGAATTAAAGACCGGGCAATCTGCCGTGATTCAGAGTGTCGGCGGTGAGGGTGCGTTAAGACAGCATTTTCTGGATATGGGAATCATCCCCGGTGCATTGGTCACGCTGATAAAATTTGCACCGATGGGAGACCCGATGCAACTGAGCATTCACGGTTATGAACTGACGTTACGGCTTGCGGATGCAGAGAATATCGGGATTCTTCCGGCACAGAATCCAGAACCGGATTTTGCAAAAAATCAGAATTTAAAAAAAAATTCCCATCATCCAGGATTGGGCGAATCCGGAAAATATCATCTCAAAGGCGACGGCAGTCCCCTCCCGGACGGCACGCAATTGACTTATGCACTGGTCGGCAATCAGAACTGCGGGAAGACAACGTTATTTAATCAATTAACTGGTTCTAATCAGCATGTCGGGAATTTTCCCGGTGTCACAGTCGACCGGAAAGACGGCACAATCCGGAATCATCCGGAAACACTTGTGACGGATCTGCCGGGCATCTATTCCATGTCACCTTACAGTGCGGAAGAGATCGTCTCCCGGAATTTCGTGCTTGACGAAAAACCAAAAGCCATTATGAATATTGTGGATGCTACCAATATAGAACGTAATTTATATCTGACAATGCAGTTACTGGAAATGGATATTCCCATGATCGTTGCGCTGAATTTCATGGATGAACTGAGCAATAACGGCGGTTCGATTGATATTAATACAATCGAAGAAATGCTCGGCGTACCAGTTGTCCCGATTTCCGCTGCGAAAAATCAGGGTGTGGATGAATTAATCACCCATGCGATTCATATTGCATATTATCAGGAACGTCCCAAAAAACAGGATTTTTGCCCTGCCACAGCACATAACGGTGCTGTTCACCGTTGTTTACATGCCGTGATTCATCTGATTCAGGATCATGCAGAACGTGCCGGGATTCCCGTCCGGTTTGCAGCCTCTAAGATCATAGAGGGTGATCATCTGATTCTGGAAAAATTAAATCTGGATCAGAACGAAGTTGAGATGCTGGAACATATGATTCTCCAGATGGAAACGGAACGAGGACTTGACCGGAGTGCATCTATTGCTGACATGCGGTTTGCGTTTATCCAGAAAATCTGCTCACAGACTGTGATTAAGCCCCATGAGAGCAAAGAACATGCCAGAAGTCAGAAACTTGACAAAATCCTGACCGGCAAATATACGGCAATCCCGGTATTTATCTTGATTATGATGGCAGTTTTTCTGCTGACATTTGAAGTGATCGGTGCAAAATTACAGGAATTACTGGAACTCGGCATTGATGCACTCACGAATCTGACAGAACAGATGTTGATTGCATCCAACGTCAATGAGACTGTCCGGAGTCTTGTGATTGATGGCATATTCTCCGGTGTCGGGAGCGTTCTGAGTTTTCTGCCGATTATTATCACGCTCTTTTTCTTTCTGTCTTTCCTGGAAGACAGTGGGTATCTGGCAAGAGTTGCATTTTTTATGGATAAATTACTGCGAAAAATCGGATTATCCGGACGGAGTATTGTCCCGATGCTGATTGGTTTCGGCTGTACCGTCCCGGCAGTCCTGGCGACTAGGACACTCCCCAGTGAACGTGATCGTAAAATGACGATTTTATTGACACCGTTCATGAGCTGTACTGCGAAACTGCCGATTTATGCGTTTTTTATTGATGCGTTTTTCAGTACGCAAAAAGGCTTGATTATGACCGGACTGTATTTTCTGGGTATCCTTGCCGGGATTCTTCATGCCTGGCTTTGCAAGGGTTTTCTCTTTCAGGGGGAAGCCGTGCCGTTCGTGATGGAACTCCCGAATTACCGGATGCCCGGCGCAAAGAACGTCCTGCGGTTACTCTGGGAAAAAGCCAAAGATTTCTTACAAAGAGCATTTACAGTAATTTTTGTTGCAACGGTTGCGGTCTGGTTCTTGCAGAGTTTCGATCCGCAATTGAATGTCACAGAAAATTCGCAAGACAGTATTCTGGCAATCCTTGCCGGATGGATTGCACCACTGCTGAAACCAATCGGCTTAGGCGACTGGCGGATTGTGACGGCATTCATCAGCGGATTCATGGCGAAAGAAAGCGTTGTCTCCGTCCTGGAAGTCCTGTTCGGAGAAAATCTGACTTTGTTCATGTCTCCGACGGTTGCAGCATCCCTGCTGGTGTTCAGTCTGTTATATACACCCTGCGTGGCGGCAATCAGCTCCATCAAGCGAGAACTTGGCACAAAATGGGCGGTTGGTGTCGTCTTCTGGCAATGTGCCGTGGCATGGATTGCCGCACTGGCTGTAAATGTCATCAGCATGCTGTTTCATTAAATTAAATTAAAAAAATCAGCAATATACTGCCGGATCGACAGTATATTGCTTTATTGTCTGTATAATGGGGTTAAAACCCTCGCCTTTAGGCGACACCTTTAGGT
>CAMWJT010000092.1 GCA_947174625.1 uncultured Ruminococcus sp. | reverse complement strand
GGATATGACAGAAAGAATTGCCATTCTGCAAAAGATGATCGGGGATGAACAGGGGATTACAGAAAATTTTCTTTGTCTGTTGATTGAAAAGCGCAGGTTCGGGAGGATTTTTGAACTCCGGGATTCTTTTAATATGCTGTATCATGAGCATTTTCATATTGCCGAAGTATTTGTGACAACGGCTGTCCCTCTGGAGGATTCCCGGAGACAGAATCTGATTTTAAAATTAAGCCAGAAATTACAGAAGCATATTTTATTAAAAGAATCCGTGGACAGTTCGTTAATTGGCGGTATGATTGTCCAGTACGGCGACACCCGGATGGATAATTCTGTCAAGACCAGAATGCAGGAATTTCAGAAAAATATAAATTAATGATTATTATAAATTAAGTAAAGTGAGGCTGACGGCATGAATTTACATCCGGATGAAATATCCAGTATTATCAAAGAACAAATTAAAAATTATCATGCACAGATCAATCTGACCGACGTCGGAACGGTGATTACTGTCGGCGATGGCATTGCCAATATTCACGGACTTGAAAAATGTATGTCCGGGGAGCTGATCCAGTTTGAAGATGGTACTTATGGAATGGCATTGAATCTGGAACAGGACAGTGTAGGTGCGGTTCTGCTCGGTTCTGATGAGAACATCAAAGAGGGTTCGACGGTGAAACGGACAGGAGAGATCATGTCCGTCCCGGTCGGTGAAGCGTTGCTGGGACGTGTGGTAAATGCACTGGGTGAGCCAATTGATGGTGGCGGTGCATTGCAAACGGAGAAGCGTGCGCCGATTGAGAAAGTGGCATCCGGTGTTATCACAAGAAAATCTGTGCATAAACCCTTACAGACCGGCATCAAAGCCATTGACTCTATGATCCCGATCGGCAGAGGACAGCGTGAATTGATTATCGGCGACCGGCAGACCGGCAAGACGGCAATTGCTTTGGATACGATTATCAATCAGAAAGGGCAGGACATTATCTGTATCTATGTCGCAATTGGTCAGAAACGTTCTACTGTTGCAAACGTTGCGGAGACACTCCGCAAAGCTGGTGCAATGGATTATACGATTATCGTATCTGCAACAGCGTCAGAATTAGCACCATTGCAGTATATTGCGCCGTATTCCGGCTGTGCAATGGGAGAATATTTCCTGGATCAGGGCAAGGATGTGCTTTGTGTCTATGATGATCTCTCCAAGCATGCCGTTGCCTATCGTGCGTTGTCTTTATTACTGAAAAGACCGCCGGGACGTGAAGCATATCCCGGAGACGTTTTCTATCTGCATTCCAGATTACTGGAACGGGCTTGCAGTTATAACGAAAATTACGGCGGTGGTTCTCTGACTGCATTGCCGATTATTGAAACGCAGGCAGGTGACGTGTCAGCGTATATCCCTACGAATGTGATTTCTATCACGGACGGACAGATTTTCTTAGAGACAGATCTGTTCAATGCCGGTGTCCGTCCGGCTGTCAATCCGGGTATTTCAGTATCTCGTGTAGGAAGTGCCGCACAGATCAAGGCAATGAAGAAAGTGTCCGGTTCTCTGAAATTATCTTATTCGCAGTACCGGGAATTACAGGCATTTTCCCAGTTTGGTTCAGATCTGGATGCCGATACGAAAAACCGGCTTGCCATGGGTGAACGGATTGTAGAAGTCCTGAAACAGGATCGCAATGCGCCTTTACCTGTGGAATTGCAGGTCTGCATTATCTATGCTGTCACAAAAGGCTTCCTGAATCAAATTCCGGTTGAGAAGATTAAACACTATCAGCAAGCATTGTTTGCAGATCTGAAAGAAAATCACAATGAATTATTGCAAAATATTGTCACTACAAAAGATTTGTCCCAGGATGATGAAAAAACGCTCAGTCAGGTGCTGACGGATTTCAATCAGCAGTATCTGAGCTGAAAGAGAGCGTGTCATGGCAAATCTGAAAGATATTAAGCGCAGGATGCACAGCGTAGAAAGTACGATGCAGATTACAAAGGCAATGGAACTTGTGGCATCCTCCAAATTAAGAAAAGCCAAGGAACGTGCCGAGAATGCCAAGCCGTTCTTTGAGGCAACTTATAAGCTCATGGCAGAGATTGCATCAGAAGATCGTTATTTTGATTCGCAGTATGTGCATAAGCGCATGGAAGATGCCAGATCTGCTGTGTTACTGATCGTCATTGCCGGTGACAGAGGGCTTGCCGGTGGATTCAATGCCAATGTGTTCCGTCTGGCGCAGACCCGGATTGATGAAGTCAGAAGTCAGGACGGTAATGTGATTGTCATGCCGATCGGGCAGAAAGCTGTGGATTATTTTGCCAATAAAGAAATCAAAGTCCTGACAGCCTATGATCATGTGGCGGAACATATGAATATTTATCTTGCTATGGATATGGCGGATCTGATTATCCGGACGTATCAGCGTCATGCGTCCTTGCAAAGTGTGGAGCTGATCTTTACGAATTATGTTTCGCCGATTCTGCAAGTCGCACAGAAAATGAATGTCATTCCGTTGGAAGAACTTGCCGGAAATCCGTCCCGGCGCTGTGCAGTCGAATATGAACCGTCCCCGGAAGCTGTATTTGAAAAACTTGTTCCCCGGTATGTGGCGAGTCTCTTATATGGCGCAATTGTAGAGTCTTTTGCATCGGAACAGGCATCCCGGCGGACTGCTATGGAGAACGCAACGGATAATGCTACAGAGATGATTGACCAGTTGTCGTTGTTATATAACCGTGCAAGACAGGGCGCAATCACACAGGAGATCACGGAAATTGTCGGCGGTGCAAGCGCACAGCAATGAGAATTATAGTTATTACAGGTGAAAATATTTATGCAATTCAGGGAAATGAGAAGAAAAAATCAAGAAATCCCGGAATCCGAATGCCGGGAGATTCTGCAATCTGAAAAACGTGGGATTTTTGCCGTTCATGGAGATTTCGGCTATCCCTATGCGGTTCCTGTGAATTTTTATTATGATCCGGCAGAACATGCAATCTATCTGCATTCTGCCAAAGCCGGGCATAAACTCGATGCTGTCCGGGAGAATCCCAAAGTCTGTTTTACCGTTTTGGAACAGGGCGTTAAAATGCCCGGCGACTGGGCATATTACGTCCGGAGTGTGATTATTTTCGGAAAAATTGAGATGCTCAGCGATCCGGAGTTGATCCGGGAGAAAGTGAAATTACTGGGATTGAAATATTATCCCACGGAACAGGATGTAGACAGAACCATGCAGAAGCATCTTCCGAATCTGGAATTGCTTGCCATCCGGATCGAATCCATGACGGGAAAGCTTGTGCATGAAAAATAAAATTATAAATTTATTATATTGGAGGGAAAGGATTTTGCTATGCAGAATATTGGTAAAATTGTGCAGATTATCGGCGCAGTCGTGGACGTTCGTTTTCCGAAAGAAAAACTCCCACGTCTGTTAAATGCAATCACAGTGAATCATGATAATACAACGCTTGTGATTGAAGTAGCGCAACATATCGGGGATGATATTGTCAGATGTATTTCTATGGGCAGTACAGATGGGCTTGTCCGTGGCATGGATGCCGTGGATACCGGTTCGCCGATTAAAGTGCCTGTCGGCAAGGAGACGCTCGGCAGAATGTTCAATCTGTTAGGCGATGCAATTGACGAAAAGCCTGCGCCGGAAACGGCTGAAAAATGGGCAATCCACAGAGAAGCACCCAGTTATGAGGAACAGGCGGCGGCAAATGAAGTCCTCGAAACCGGCATCAAAGTCATTGATCTGATTGCACCGTATCTCAAAGGCGGTAAAATTGGCTTGTTCGGTGGTGCAGGTGTCGGCAAGACGGTTCTGATTCAGGAGTTAATCAATAACGTTGCCACACAGCATGGCGGAATTTCCGTCTTTACGGGTGTCGGTGAGAGAACTCGTGAGGGCAATGATCTGTATAATGAGATGACTGAAAGCGGTGTTTTAAATAAGACGGTTCTGGTTTACGGTCAGATGAATGAACCACCCGGCGCTAGAATGCGTGTGGCATTGTCCGGTTTGACGATGGCGGAATATTTCCGTGATACCGAGGGACAGGATGTGCTATTATTTATTGATAATATTTTCAGATTTACGCAAGCCGGTTCTGAAGTTTCTGCTTTATTAGGAAGAATGCCGTCCGCCGTTGGTTATCAGCCGACGCTTGCCACGGAAATGGGTGCATTGCAGGAGCGTATCACTTCTACAAAGAAAGGTTCTATCACGTCCGTTCAGGCAGTCTATGTTCCGGCGGATGACCTGACTGACCCTGCACCTGCTACGACATTCGCACATCTGGATGCGACAACCGTATTATCTAGATCTATTTCTTCTCTGGGTATCTTCCCGGCGGTCGATCCGTTGGAGAGTACGTCCCGGATTCTTGATCCGGAAATTGTCGGACAAGAACATTATGAGACAGCAAGAGCCGTCCAGAGTATCTTGCAGAGATATAACGAATTGCAGGACATTATTGCCATTATGGGTATGGATGAATTATCCGAAGAAGACAAGCGCATTGTCACAAGAGCCCGGAAAGTACAAAGATTCCTGTCTCAGCCGTTCTCTGTTGCGGAGCAGTTCACGGGCATGCAGGGCAAATATGTGCCATTGAAAGAGACAATCCGGGGATTCAAAGAGATTATTGAGGGCAAGCATGATGATCTGCCGGAATCTGCATTTTTATTTGTCGGGACGATTGAAGATGCAGTCGAGAAAGCAAAAACCATTCAGGAATAAATCAGAAATAAGGTGATTTTATGAATACATTCCGATTGGTGATTCTTACACCGGATAAGATTTTGTTTGATGACCAGGCGATTCAGGTCACTGCGAGAACGACAGAGGGCGATGTCGGGATTCTTGCCGGACACATCCGTTATGTGGCAATGCTCCAGACAAGCGCTTTAACAGTGAAACTCCCGGACAGTACTTACAAACAGGCGGCAATTGCAAGTGGTGTGCTGAAAGTCTCGGATGAAAAAGTGTCCGTTATGGTGACTGCTGCCGAGTGGGCGGATGAGATTGATCCGGATTGGGCAGAGCGTTCCCGGCAGGATGCTATGGCGAAAATTGAAGCTTTCCAGAATGAGCCGGACAGATTAGAACGTGCCAATCTGAAATTGCAGAGAGCCTTGAATCGTCTCCGGATCTCAGGACATGGAACACATTAACAGAAATATAAAAAATCCAGCAAGTGAATAAGAAGCTTGCCGGATTTTTTTTGATGGCTATTGATTTTTCATACAAAATTGAAAATTTTTTTGTTCCGATGTAAAATTGAATCGACTTTAATTATCCTTTTCTGATTCATCTGCGATAACCAGTTCTTCCGCAATTCGCATGTCTTCTTCTATCTTGAGAATAATTTGTTTCAGAGCATCCACAGTGTCTGCAAGACGAGCTTGCGAATCATAAAATATAGCTTTAAAAGAATCTGATTTTGATGATTCTGACATAAAATTTACCTCCTTTGATTTTAAAATTTATTCTATAGAAGTGTTTTCCTATTATACCATTTATAAAATTAAATTGTCAATAAAAAAATGGATTTATGCTATAATTTTGGTGTAATCT
>CAMWJT010000091.1 GCA_947174625.1 uncultured Ruminococcus sp. | reverse complement strand
CTGCGAGTGCATCCCGGATGGTATCAAAAATAAAATTCACATCTTGTTCAGCATCTTTTCTTCTGCGGTCTCTTTTCTTGGCATAGAGTGCAATCAGTTCAGATTTGGTCATAAAAATTTCCTCCTGTAAAATAATAAATTTTTTTTAAATTTTTTTAGCTTGTTCCCAGTAAGTATCCAGTTCCTGGATTGACAGATCCGGCATGTGTTGCTGATCCTGATTCACAAGCTGTTCTGTCTTTTCAAATCGCCGGATAAATTTTTCTGTCGATTCTGTTAATGCCTGTTCGGCATCTATGTTTAATTTTCTTGCCGTGTTCACACAGGAAAATAACAAATCGCCGATCTCTTCCCGGATGTTTGCAGAATCCTGTTTCCGGATTGCTTCTTGTAATTCCTGATATTCTATGGGAATACAGTCAGCAGCATCCTGGACAGATGCAAAATCCATCCCGGCACGAGCGGCACGTTTGCCGACTTTCTGCGCTCTTGCAAGTGCAGGGAGCGACTTTGCAACGCTCCGGAGCGTTTCTGTGTAAGTCTCCTGGTGCTTGGTCTGTTTTTTGATCTGATCCCAGTTTTTCAAGACAGCCTCTGTATTTTCTGCTTTGACATTGCCGAATACATGCGGATGCCGGATGATTAACTTCCGGCAGATCTCATCACAGACAGCTTCAAAATCAAATGCCTGTTCTTCTTCGGCAAGCACGCAATGAAAAATTACTTGCAACAGCACGTCACCTAATTCTTCCTGCATCAGCTCCATGTCCAGCAGATCAATTGCTTCTACGGCTTCATAGGCTTCTTCCAGAAAATCATTCCGGATGGATCTGTGATTCTGTTCCTTATCCCAGGGACAGCCCTCCGGACTGCGGAGCAATTTCACAATCTCCCGGAGATCCTGGATCGTATAATTTTCTTTCTGCGGATATTCTATCATGCTCTGTCACCTGATTTTTTTATTTGATTTCAGACGCAACAAAACCGATCTTGCGATAGACTTTGTTTAAGATTCTCTGTGAATAGCGCAATGCTTCCATACCGCATCTGGTATAGCATTCTTTGAGATATACCTTGTCTGCGATTAATTTTGCATATTCTTCCCGGACGGGTGCAAGATGATCTGCGATTGCCTCACCGACGGCGAGCTTGAACGTACCGTAGCCCTGCCCGTCAAATTCTTTTTCTGCATCCTGGATGGATTTGCCGGTCACGGCAGAATAAATCGTCAATAAATTATTAATGCCGTCCTTGCCCTCCCGGAATTGAATTTCTGCTTCACTGTCCGTCACGGCACGTTTGCATTTTCTTATAATCGTGTCTTTATCATCCAGAATTAAAATCACAGCATTGGGATTTTCGTCAGATTTTGACATTTTCTTAGTCGGATCCTGCAAGGACATAACTTTTGCACCGACCGGAGAGACATACCCTTCCGGAATCGTGAACAGATCACCATATCTGCTATTGAATCTTCTGGCAATTGTCCGGGCAAGTTCCAGATGCTGCATCTGGTCTGCACCGACTGGCACTAAATCTGCATTATAGACCAGAATATCCGCCGCCATCAATACAGGATAGTCAAACAATCCTGCATTGATGTCCTCCGGGTGTTTCTGACTCTTGTCTTTGAACTGTGTCATCCGGGATAATTCCCCGAATTGTGCGGAACAGTTCAGCACCCAGGATAACTGTGCATGCGTCGGCACATGGCTCTGGATAAATAACAAAGATTTTTCCAGATCAATCCCACAGGCTAATAACTGCGCATAAGCCTCCAGAGTCTTTTGCCGGAGCTTTGCCGGGTCAATTTTTACTGTGATTGCATGTTCATCCACGACACAGTAAATGCACCGGTATTCATCCTGCAACGGTTTCCAGTTCCGGATTGCGCCGATATAATTTCCGAGCGTGAATGTCCCGGTCGGCTGAATCCCACTGAAAATTAATTTTTTCTGTTCGCTCATGCTTGCGCACCGCTTTCCGGAAGATTCTCTGCATCACGGAGCTGTGCCACTCTCAGTGCACCCATCACTTGCTGATACAAATGATAAATCACACGTTTTTCACGGATGTCCATGTAGACGGTCTGCGGATTGATTTCTGCCTTGAAAATCCCTCGCTTGGTCAGCATGTAAATATAGTGCATACCTGCGACTGGAAGCGGAAACTGAGAAGTTCTCTTGCAGGTCTGCTTGAGTGCTGTGGCATTGACAACCAGATTTCTTGCTGCCTGGACAACGGATTTGTATTTTGTGGATGCGCCGGTATATTCACCGCCGTTGTTAAAATATAAATTTGCAGCGCCGTTGATAAAGCATACCATAGATGCCATGACGGTATTGCCCATCGGGATGTCAATCACGATGCCGTAAACTTCATCGGATTTGAACTTCATGTTGGAAAACTGTGCCGGCGGAATGTGCAAGGCACTGTTCCGGGTTGCCAGATACTTGGGTGTGACCGGATAGGGGTCAAGCGGAGAACGTCTTCTTATTACTGCCATGATTACTAAAATCCTTTCTTGTAAATAAATTTTTTTAATTTTTTAATCAAAAATTTCTCTTGTGAGCTGTCCCAGAACTGCAATGCCCTTGTCAATGGCATCATCCGTTGGTGTGGAATAATTCAACCGGAAAGAACTGGTCTGGTCACTCTCAGACACCATGAACGCATTGCCAGGGACAACAGCAATCTTGTATTCTTGCACAGCTTTCTGACAGAATCCTGTCATGTCAGCACCATCCGGGAGCGTACACCACAGGAACAGACCGCCCTGAGGATGCGTGTAAGCGATTTTTTCAGAAAAATGCTTCTGCATGCCGTCTAACATCCTGTTGGCTTTCTGCCGATAAATTTCCCGGAGTTTTGCTAGATGTGCATCAAAGTCCACCCTGTTCATGAATTCATAGGCGAGCATCTGTCCGAAATTGTTCGTGTGTACGTCAGAAACCTGCTTGCAGACTGTCATCTTGGAAATCACTTCACGGGGCGCAATCCCATAACCGACACGGATACCCGGCGCAAGAATTTTGGAAAAACTCCCGGCATAGATCACTCTGCCATCTGTGTCCATGCTCTTGATGGACGGCACATCCTCTCCGGCAAATCGTAAATCGCCATAGGGATTATCTTCCAGGATCATAGTATTATATTTCTGTGCAAGCGCATATAGTATCTTACGACGGGCAAGAGGTGTTGTTTTTCCCGTCGGATTCTGGAAGTTCGGGATCAGATAAATTAATTTTGTGTCCGGATTATTTTTCAATGCCTGTTCCAGCAATTCCGGATTCATGCCGTCTTCATCCATGGGAATGCCGACCAGATTGACATTGTAGGACTTGAACGCATTGAGCGAACCGATAAAGCTCGGCGCTTCACAGATCAGCGTGTCACCGGGATTGCACAGGGATTTGCATGCAAGTTCCATAACCTGCTGTGCACCGGACGTGATTATCAGATCATCTCTGTCCGGGTCAAAATTCCCCTGGTTCTGCATTCTGGATTTCATCAGTTCCCGGAGTGGCAGATAACCTTCTGTAATACCGTACTGGAGCACGGCAATGGGATTGCGTTCCAGGAGCTGTGCAGAAATTTCCCGGATTTCGTCCACCGGGAATGCTTCTGGTGCGGGATTGCCGGCTGCGAATGAAATCACACCGGGGACGGATGTGAATTTGAGAATCTCACGAATGGCAGATGCCTGCAAGTGAGAAACTTTTTCAGAAAATTGATATTGCATAGACTGCATAACATCATCCTTTGTATAAATTTTTAATTTTTAATTTTTTCAAATTAATTCTGCGTTTGCAGAGGGCTGATTCTATTATAGCACATAATTTTGATTTCGGCAACAGAAATTTTAAAAAAAATCTGTAAATTTCTGAAAAATTTTTCAGAAATTCTAAAAAATTTTATCAGGAAGGAGATTTTTTATATGAAAAAGCAAAGTTTCCTGCAAGCATCCCTGCTCCTGACAGTCTCGGCGGTCTTTGCGAAGTTGTGCGGTGCGCTGTTCAAGCTCCCTCTGACAAACCTCCTGGGCGGTACCGGGATGGGTTATTTCAGTTGCGCTTACGGATTGTTCCTGCCATTATATGCCGTATTCGTAACAGGGATTTCCACGGCAGTTACAAGACCGGTTGCCGACTTCGCCGGACGTGGCAATCTCCCGGCGGCGCTCCGTGTCCGGCATGTCGCCCGGATTTTCTGTGCAGGGATGGGACTTGCCGGGACAGTTCTGGCGATTTTGCTTGCAAAATCGTTCACACTCCGGACTTCCGGTTCTCTGGATGCCTATCCGGCAGTCCGGGCGATCGCTCCTGCGGTGTTCCTGTGTTGTCTGACTGCCGTGGAACGTGGTTATTATGAGGGCTTATGCAGTATGACACCGACTGCCATCTCACAGGGAATAGAAGCCGTAACGAAATTACTTTCCGGCTTGTTTCTGGGAAAATTATTTTATAATTTTAATTATTTTAATCATTTTAATTTTTCTCCGGAAAGCCGGGGCGCATTGGGCGCTGTCCTCGGTATGACACTCTCCACACTGACAGGCTATCTCTGGATGATGATTCAGAATTTGATACAAAAAAATAAAAAAATTTCAGGTTCCGGCAACATCCCCACAGACCGGGAAATTTTCAAGTCTCTGATCCGGCTCATGATCCCGGCGGCGCTCGGCGCATTGGTGACAAATCTGACATCTCTGGTCGATCTGATGACCATGATGCGCTGTTTTCAGGATATGCTTGCAGAGAGTATTTCCGGATTTTATCAGAAAGCTTGTATCTCTACAGAAATCTCCGTCCGGGATGCACCGGCATTTGTCTATGGTTCTTTTATGGGATTGTCCGTGACGGTCTTTAATCTCGTGCCGTCCCTGACGAATATGCTTGCCAAAGGTGTTCTGCCTTGTACGGCACAGGCATGGTCTGCCGGAGACTACAAAAGTGCTGCAAATTACGCAAGGCAAGTCCTGATTCTGACCGGATTGCTTGCCATCCCGGCAGGATGCGGCATTTTTGCATTGGCGGAACCGATTCTTGAATTTCTATTTGCCGGACGGAATGCTGAAATCCTTGCAGCGTCCGCCGGATTGCGATGGCTTGCGCCGGCATTGATTTTTTTGTGTCTGGCATTTCCGGTATTCAGTTTATTACAGGCAATCGGAAAAGAACAGCTCCCGGTGAAAATTATGCTTGTGGGGATTATGATCAAAATCATCCTGAATTTTCTGTTAATCCCGAAATTCTGTACCGCCGGAGCGGCAATCTCCACAAGTGTGTGTTATCTGGTAATTTTGATTCTGGCAATGCTGGCACTCCGGAAAGCTTTTTTTGAAAAATCTGAAAAATCAGATCATAATCTGCATCTTACCAAGCCGTTTTTCTCGCAGATCTGGGGCGGAATTCTATGCGCCGGGTCGGCATGGGTCTGTTATGACAGACTGATTTCACACGGGATGCACCAGAGAATCTCGTTACTGCTTGCGATTTTATGTGCTATTTTAATTTATCTTCTGGTAATTTTTTTAAGTTCGCCGAAAGAGTTCAAAGAATTCCGAGAATGCAGGACAATACGGCAGATAAAAACAAATTAAAGATTTCTGCTTGACAGGAAATCATATCTGTGGTATACTTATTTATAT
>CAMWJT010000090.1 GCA_947174625.1 uncultured Ruminococcus sp. | reverse complement strand
ACTCATATCTCTATTATATCATTTTTTATTCCTCTTGTCAAGTGGATTGACTATACTTATCCACGAACCGACGGGCGATTATCTTGAAATTTATCGTGCAATGGAAAATGCATATAAAGCAGGCAAACTCCGTTCAATAGGTGTGGCAAACTTTTTGGAGGATAATTTCAGACGGCTGACGGAAAACTGTACTGTCATTCCTGCGGTCAATCAGGTGGAAACACACATCTTCCGACAACAAAGGAATTTAAGAAAACTGCTTGACGAAAAAGGAACTGTTCATGAGTCTTGGTCTCCCCTTGCTTGTGGAAGAAACGGATTTTTCCGCAATCCAGCGTTACTTGAGATAGGTACAAAATACAATAAGACCGCAGCACAGGTCGGCTTGCGTTTTCTGTATCAGCAGGATATTGTTATTATTCCGAAATCAACGCATATAGAACGTATGAAAGAAAATCGTGATATTCTTGATTTTGAACTGACAGAAAGTGAAATGAACGCACTTTATGCGCTTGACCTCGGTAAAAGTATGTTTGGGTGGTGGTAATATGAACGGATATACAATGACACAAGGCACGCCTTGGAAACTAACATTGAAATTTGCGCTGCCTGTTCTGCTGGGAATCTTGTTACAGCAGCTCTATAATACTGTTGACACAATCATTGTCGGCAATTACGCAAGCGAAACTGCGCTTCCGGCTGTCGGTACAACAAATTGCCTGACATTGTTTTTCATTGCACTTGCCAACGGATTTTCAGCAGGTGCAGGCGTTATCATATCACAGCATTTCGGTGCAAACGAAAAAGGAAAAATGCGTGAAAATGCTGTCTGTGGACTTGTACTAATGCTTGCAATGGGACTGCTCTCTACATTTGTGGATATCGCTCTATGTAAGACGGTGCTTGCAAACGTGCTGGCTGTATCGGGAAATATGCTGACGATAGCTGTATCTTATTTTCGTTGGTACTGTATTGGTTTGATCTTCCAATTCGGATATAACATCGTTTCAGCTATTCTAAGAGCCGTAGGTGACAGCAGAGCGACCTTGTACTTTCTGCTGATTGCTTCTGTAATGAACATATTACTTGATTTGCTTTTTGTTGCGGTATTCAAATGGGGCGCAGCCGGTGCAGCTATCGCAACAGATATAGCGCAGGCTATATCATTTATCGCTGCTCTGCTCTATATGAATTATCGTTATTCCGATTTTCGCTTTACACCGGGCGATTTTTTCAAAGAAAAGGAACTATGGTTTGACAGTAGCAGGATCGGTAATATTCTTCGTGTTGGCTTTCCAATGGCATTACAGCAGGTTGTCATATCCTTTGGCTTTACATTCATACAGCGTGCAGTAAACGGATTCGGGAAAGCTATGACTGCTTCGTTTACTGTCGGGCAGCGTCTTGAAGTCTACATCACAATGCCTGCAAATGCTTTTCAGGTAACGATGGCTACCTTTGCAGGACAAAATCTTGGTGCAGGACAGTCTGAACGTGTCATGAGCGGCGAAAAGCAAACACTCATTATGTGCGAGATTACTACAGCATTACTTTCTGTACTTTCCTATATTTTTGCAAACCCGATCATTGGATTATTCAATTTAAGTACAGAGGCAAGCGCATATTGTGTTCAGCATATCCGCTGTACTGCAATCGTTATGCTGCTGTTTGCTCTGTATTTTCCCTTGCTTGGCATATTTCAGGGTGCAAAGCATGGATTCGCCGCTACAGTTGTTGCACTGACCGCACTGACGATTCGTGTCCTGACGGTATATACCTTGCGAAATGTCCCATTCTTTGATTACCGTATCATATGGTGGAATATGCTGTTTGGCTATATAGGTGGTTTTCTGATTACTTGGGGATATTTCCTCAGTAAAAAATGGTGTCAAAAAAAGGAGACTCAGCTATGAAAATTCTTGTTTTGAAAAGCAGCGGTAACAAGCACGGCTCGTCCAATATGCTTGCCGATGAATTTATACGAGGTGCAAAAGAGAACGGTCATATCGTTACGGAATATGATACGGCATACAAGGACATTCGCCCTTGCCTTGGCTGTAACCAATGCGGTATGAGTGCGCCCTGTGTGCAGAAAGACGATTATGAAAAAGAGCTGAAAGGCTTGATCAGAGATTCGGATATGCTTGTTTTCGTCATGCCCGTTTATTACTATAATTGGACAGCACAGTTAAAGACCATTGTTGACCGTTTTTACAGCTTCACGGGCGAATTAACACAAATGCACAAAAGAACCGTATTGTTGACGGTTGCATGGGATAATAACGATTCCGCTTTTGAAATCGTGAAAGCATATTATAAGAAAATATGTGAGTATATGCAGTTTAAGGACTTAGGGACAGTGATCGGAAAAGGTTGCGGTACACCCGATATGACGAAAAGAAGCATTTATCCAAATCAAGCATATCAGCTCGGAAAGAGCATTTAATAGGAGGAAATGGTTATGAAAAAAACAATTTTTATCGTAGGTGCAGGAAAAGGACTTGGTACTGCGATCGGCAGAAAATTCGGTGCGAATGATTTTCGTGTTGTGCTGATGGCAAGAAATGCAGAAAATCTGAAAGCCTATGAGCGGGAATTTCAGGCAGAGGGCATTGAGGTTTATGCCAAAGCTGTAGACGCTGCTGATGACAACGCTATGGCAAAGGCTCTGCATGAAGTCGTTGCAGAATATGGTACACCCGATGTGTTTGCTTATAACGTAGGTGTCACAATCCCCGATTCTATGCAGGATAACGGCATTTCTGCATCTGTGCTGCGTGACCGCTATCAGGTCGATGTGGTAGGCGCATATCATTGTATTCAGCAGATCGCCACGGAGGAATTTGCAAAGAAAAACGGCAGTATCCTTGTGACGGGCGGCGGTCTGGCGATGTATCCCTCGGTTGATTACCTGCCTCTTTCTATGGATAAGGCGGCTCTCCGGGCAATGGTGCAGGCACTTCACCCTGTTTTGCAGGAGAAAGGTATCTTTCTCGGTACGCTAACCGTATGCAATGTGATTACAGCAGGCTCAAGCTGTGCGCCTAAGATTCTTGCGGAAAAATACTGGAAACAATACAGCGAGCGTAAGGATTGGGAGATCGTGTGCCAATAAACAACGGAGGAAGCAATCATGGCAAAAATACTGATCTTGAATGGTGCTGCCCGAAAGAACGGAAGTACCGCAAAACTGATTGAAGCCTTTACAGATGATGCAAAAAGCTCCGGTAACGAGGTGCGTGAGTTTTATTTGCAGGATATGAACATCAAAGGCTGTCTTGGGTTCGAATATTGCTCTAAATTTGCTAAAGACACATCAAATGCATGTATACAGAATGATGATATGAGACTGATAAACGAAGCATTTGTGAGTGCTGATGTTGTTGTATTCGCTTCTCCCGTTTATTTCTGGACGATAACAGGTACACTGAAAACTGTTGCTGACAGACTATATGCTCAATTAAGGAGCTTAGGTTATAACGGCTTTCCCAGGAAGAGCGTATTGCTTATGACGGCAGGCGGCTCCGATTATAGTCAAGCTGTCAGGTGGTATGAAACATTTGAGAGAAATCTCGGCTGGGAAGATCTCGGAGAGGTACTCGGTGCAGGGAAAAATCGTGCAGCTTTTGATCTTGGGGCTTCGATCAGGTGATACGAGTGTCCTATGAGAACAGGTTCTACTATACTAAAACGCTTTTAGAATTGCTCTGAAAGCGTTTTTCCATTATAAAAGACTTTGGCAGTTTTTTTATCTTGGAACGGAACCTGAGAAACATGCTCACTTTAAAGTGGATTTTTACTGTAAAAAAGTTATAGGTAAAATCTATAACCAATTAGAGAAAAAAAGAACTTTACAACTACAGAACTTTGTGTTATAATAAAAACATACTATTTCGATGTATTTTATAGGAGTTTGATAGTATGACATTAATACAATTGAAATATGCGATTGCAGTTGCTGGAGAACATTCGCTGAATGACGCAGCAAAAAAACTGTATATATCACAGCCAAGTTTGTCATCTGCAATACACTCGCTTGAAAAAGAGATCGGCTTTGCTATTTTCATTCGTTCCAAAAGTGGAATAATGCTAACCACTGCCGGAGCTGAATTTATCGGATATGCAAAATCAGTAATGGAGCAGTATGAGATTCTGAACACTAAGTATTTGTCTCAGGTAAATCAGAAAAAAAGGTTCAGCGTATCCATGCAGCATTACACATTTGCAGTCAATGCTTTTGTAGAGCTGGTAAAGCAATACGGCATGGACGAATATGAGTTTGAAGTACATGAAACAAAAACGCATGAAGTGATTGAAAATGTAAAGAATCACAAAAGCGAAATCGGAATTTTGTATATAAATAATTATAATCAAGGTGTGCTGACTAAGATTTTTGCCGAGTCGGGGCTTAATTTTATTCCACTATTTGAATGCGGCATTTATGTGTATCTATGGAAAGGACATCCTTTGGCAGATAAGGACGAAATTTCCTTGGATGAATTGGGGGAATATCCATGTCTGGGTTTTGCACAGGGTGAGTATAATTCCTTTTACTTTGCGGAAGAAGTACTGAGTACCTATCAATACAAGCGTTTTATCCGGGCAAACGACAGAGCGACAATGCTGAATCTTATGGTAGGGTTAAACGGATTTACGTTGTGTTCCGGTATTATCTGCGAAGATTTGAATGGCAAGGATTACTGTGCAGTAAAGCTGAAATCAGACGAAAAAATGACAATCGGATATATTGCAAGAAAAGACGCTGTGTTAAGTCCGATTGTCGAAAAATATTTGAAGGAAATTGCAAAATATCAGGAGGAGACCTACAATGAAGAGAAAAATTGAAACAAAGTGTCTGCATTTAGAAGAGGACGAGGGCTGTACAAATCATTATGGAGCAATCAGCTATCCGATTTACCAAACCGCAACTTATGCTCATCTGGGAGTCGGAAGGAGTACAGGCTACGATTATTCACGCTTACAGAATCCCACAAAAGAGCATCTGGAAAAGGTAGTTGCATCACTGGAAAACGGTACATCGGCATTTGCATTTTCTTCAGGAATGGCTGCTGTTTCTCTGCTGATGGAGCTGTTCAAGCCAGGTGATCATATGATTGCAGATTCGGATCTGTATGGGGGAAGCATTCGTCTTTTCAGAAATGTGTCTGAAAAAAATGGCGTTAAATTTTCGAATATTGACTGTTGCAAAGAGAATATAGAGAACTTCATAACGCCTGATACAAAAGCCGTTTACATCGAAACACCAACTAATCCCATGATGAATGTAACAGATATTTCCGTTGTTGCTGAAATTACCAGAAAATATCATCTGCTTCTGATCGTTGACAATACTTTCATGTCGCCGTATTTTCAGAATCCTCTTGATCTGGGAGCAGATATCGTGGTACACAGCGGTACAAAATATCTCAGCGGGCATAATGATACGCTTGCAGGATTTCTTGTGACAAACAGAGCTGATATTGCCGAAAAATTTGCATTTCTGATAAAAACAACAGGAGCAGGACTTGCACCGTTTGACAGCTGGCTGATTCTCAGAGGCATCAAGACGCTTGGAATCCGTATGGAAAAATCACAGGAAAATGCTATAAAAATTGCAAATTGGCTGAAAAAACAGAAAGCTGTTACAAAGGTGATCTATCCGGGACTTCCCGAACATCCGGGATATGAAATCATGAAAAAGCAAGCCAGAGGAT
>CAMWJT010000089.1 GCA_947174625.1 uncultured Ruminococcus sp. | reverse complement strand
CTATATTGGGTGTGAAATCACGCATTACATGTCTGTATGTGGTAATAACGATTTTGGATTCCATTATAATAAAATTGATATTAACAGAGATCTCGTAAATAACAAAGATAGTGCACATAGAGAAGATTATCTTGCATTGTCTAAGATATTAAAAAGTAATATGAAAGCATCGGAACTTATGAATAAGTTTGAAAAATGCAACTATAATTATGATGATATTATCAATTTGTATAAGTTATCTTCAGAATAGTTCTTCTATACACAAATAAAGGCAGGATTTGAAAAAGATCCTGCCTGTTTTTTTAGATTATAATTTAAATGCTCCCGGAAATAATTCGCCTAATGTGAATTCCTGTTGTTCCAGATAAATCTTAAAATCCGGTTGGCAGAATTCTGACATGAATTGTCGGCATGCACCGCATGGAAAACAATCCGTTTCCGGTTTCATGATCTCAGAATCTACATCCCGATCCTGAAATTTCCCGGCAATCGCAATCGCTGAAAAGTTGCGATGCCCCTCTGCAATTGCTCTTGCAAAGGCAACCCGTTCCGCACAGATGCACAGCGAATAAGAAGCATTCTCAATGTTGCACCCTGTATAAATCATACCGGATTCTGTCAGCAATGCCGCACCGACTGCAAAATTGGAGTACCTGCAATACGCTGATTGTCTGGCGTTCCTGGCTTGTTTCAGCAATGCTTTCCGGAGCTTCCCGGAATCAGATTTAAAATCAGACATTAAACCGGAATTCAACAATATCACCATCTTTCATGATGTAGTCCTTGCCCTCGGAACGTAATAATCCCTGTTCTTTCGCCGCTGTCATGCTTCCGCATTTTTTCAGATCCTCAAAAGCGACAATTTCCGCACGGATGAATCCCTTTTCAAAATCCGTGTGGATCTTCCCAGCTGCCTGCGGTGCTTTCGTCCCTTTGGTGATTGTCCATGCACGGACTTCCTGTTTCCCGGCAGTCAGGAACGAAATAAAGCCTAACAGATGATAACCCGTCTGAATAATCCTGTTCAAACCGGATTCTTCCAATCCGAGTTCTTCTAAGAACATTGCCTTGTCTTCGTCGTTCATGTCAGCAATTTCTGCCTCAGTCTGCGCACAGATCGGCAGGACGGCGGCATTTTCTTCCTCAGCAATCGCTTTCACTGCCTGAAAATGCGTCTGATTGTCCAGATTCCCGGCAAAATCCGCTTCACTGAGATTTGCCGCATAAATCACCGGTTTGGCAGACAATAACGGTGTATCATGTAAAAATGCTTGTTCATCTTCTGTGACTTCAAAACTCCGTGCGGATTTTCCTTCTTCCAGATGTGCCGCCAGACGTTCAAAGAAATCCACCTGAATCTGCGCTTTTTTATCGCCTTTCAGTAATTTCTTTGCACGGTCAATCCGACGTTGTACCATCTCTAAATCTGAGAAAATCAGCTCCAGATTAATTGTCTCAATGTCCCTTGCCGGATTGATATTGCCATCCACATGGATAATATCCATGTCTTCAAAGCATCTGACAACATGCACAATCGCATCAACTTCCCGGATGTCCGCAAGGAACTTATTGCCCAGTCCCTCGCCCCTGGATGCGCCTTTGACCAGTCCTGCAATGTCCACGAATTCCAGTGTTGCCGGCTTGAAACTATCCGGATTGTACATGTCCGCAAGATAATTCAGCCGTGAATCCGGGACAGAAACAACACCGATATTTTTTTCAATCGTGCAGAACGGATAATTGGCAGACTGCGCTCCTGCATTGGTAAGCGCATTGAACAGCGTACTTTTCCCGACATTGGGTAATCCTACCATGCCTAATTTCATAATCTAAAAAACCACTCCTTAAAAAAATTTTAATTACTCTCTTAGTTTAGCATGTTCTGAGAAAAAATGCAAGCGATTTGCAAGATTTTACAGAAAATTTTCAGAATGAAAAAATGCTGTCCGGAAAACATCCCGGACAGCAATTATTTTAAATTTAATCATGCACGATAACCGGAATGCCGTCTTCAATTTCATTGAACAGATTCTTGACTTCGGATAACCGCATGTTCAGACAGCCGTGGGAACCATTGTACATATAGATGTTTCCGCCGTATGCCCCACGGGACAAATCATGGAAACCGCATCCGATATAGCCGAACGGAATCCAGTATTCTACCCATTGCTCATAGCCCTGTACAGCATATGTGCCGAGGGTCTTTCCCTTGATATGTCCTGTAATCTTGCCGATACCACGAGGTGTTCTCCGGCTTGAATTCGTCTCCAGTCCCGATACAAAATCATAATCCATGATTAACTGATTGTCTCTGTAGAACCACATATGCTGTTCGGAAATATCCGCTTCAATATACGTCGTGCCGATGTCATCCGTTTTCCGGGTATAGCCGATCCCCCATGTTTCATAGATCGGTTCTACCGTGACGGATTCTCCTGCCTGAATCAGCTCCATTAACTGGACAACTGTGTCTTTCCGGTTAATCAGCCAGCCGTAACAACTTTGCTGATCCCAGGCGGCTGAGTCAATCCAGGGGACTGTAATCCAACCGTCTACTGTGGCATAGAATTCCCGGTCTTTGCCGTAAGTGTCGGTCTGTTCTGCCATATCATCCACAAACTCCCGGACTTTCTGTTCATCCATCGGAATGACATGTCCGGATGTCGTCACAAATGACCCGTCCGGCTTTCTCAACAGCCAACTGATAATTGTGTTACTGTCAAGCGTGATTTTGCGGTCATCAAAATCATACGTCACATTGCATTCAGCATATTGATTATAGACTTCTAAATCTTTTTGCAAATCCTCCGAAGTGACTTTTGCCCGGTACGGTTCATAACAACCGGAATCTTCCATTGTGATGACGTTCTTGCCTGCCGCCAGTTCTGTGACAATAAAGCGCATTAAACGTCCCGTGTCAAACCGGTCGCCGGTTGTCTCCGGTGTAATCTCGAATTTTCCGGAATCCGAACGGATAATTTTTGCATTCTGAGAAAGTTCACTCCCCCAGTCATGTTCTTCAATCAGCATTCTTAACAGTTCTTCCGAGTAAGAATATTCATAGGGGACGGCATATTCTGAACTCTTGAATAATTTGGACACCCAGTTAAAATGGCTTTCATTGACAATCTGATTGAACGCACCTGCGGGGATGGTGTATTCTGCCTGAAAATCCTGCGCCGGGATTACGACTTGTTCGCCCTTGGCAGTAATTAACGTCAGATCCCTTGCCTTTTTCTGTTCCAGTAACGCATCATGTGCCTGTTCTTTCGTCATACCGTCAACGGCAAATGAATTGATATAGGTGTGCGGCAGGAATTTTTCTTGATAATGAAATGCGCCGATCAGATAAATCAAGAACAGAACACCGACACCGGCAAATCCGAGCATTGCAAACATTTTTGCGCTGAACACGGATTTTTTTGATTTCCTGGATTTCCCGGATTTTTTAGATTTTCCGGATTTTTCAGAAGATTTTTTCTCAGATTTTTCCGGTGTTTCCGGGATCTCAGGGTCTTCCTGGATTTCCGGATTTTCTGGATTCTCCAGATTCTCCGGATCTTCAAAATCTTCCGGCTCTGGTTCGGGTTCAGGTTCTTCCGGTGTTGGCATTGTCGTCGTCGAAGCAACTGCCCGGACACGGACTTTTCTGACTTGTGTCATCTGCTTTTCAGAAGATTCTGATTCGTCCGGATCTGATACAGGTGGATCAGGAATTTGCTTGTTTGCAGATTTTTTTTCCTGTTTCTGTTGTTGAATCAGCGCAATTTTTTTCTGCATTTCTGAATCCGGTTCAGATTCCGGAATAGTATTTGTATTCTTCGCCTGTTCTTCTTGTTGCTTTTTTTTCCTTGCATGTACCAGACTGTCTGCTAACGGCTCCGCAGCGCCGACCGCTTCCAGAATTTCCGCAGCGGACATTTTGGAAGCATCCAGCCTTTTTCTTTGATTCTCTCCCTGTTTTTTCTCTTTCTCTTTCTCATTCGGCAAAGCTTGTCATTCCTTTCTAGTTTGAAATCTAGTTATCTAACTTATAGTATAACACATTCTTCGCCGCAAATAAATGAACGATAAATTACAATCCAGTAACAATTTTTGTATTTTTTTACAAAATTGATAAAATTAAAATTTCAGTTGACATTTTTTTGTTTTCATAGTATAATAAATAATAATATTATATTATCATTAATTTACAGGAGCGTTTTGAATCATGACAGATGTTTTCAGTCCGGCGGATATTTTACTGCCCGATCCGGAAAAAGCAGATTTTTATTTGTGGAGCGTCATTGCCTGCGATCAATTTACTAGCGATCCCGATTATTGGACATCCGTCCGGCAGATCGTCGGCGATCAGCCATCCGCACTGCATTGCATTCTTCCTGAAATCTACCTAGAAGAACCAGATGCAGAATCCAGAATTACGGCAATCCAGGAAACTATGCAGAATTATCTTGACCAGAATTATTTTAAAATCTACCCAGATGCCATGATCTACACGGAGAGAATCCAAAGTGATGGCAAACTCCGTGCTGGTGTGATTGGCAAAATTGATCTGGAATGCTATGACTACATGCCGGGGAGTCAGTCCCCTGTCCGGGCGACCGAAGCAACGGTACTGGAGAGAATCCCCCCCAGAATGAAAGTCCGGGAACATGCTGTCCTGGAATTACCGCATATTATGCTGTTAATTCATGATCCTGAGAATTCTGCAATCGGCAGTTGTACCGGACAGAAAAATCAGATGCAGATGCTATACGATACGGATCTGATGCAGGACGGCGGTCATGTCACCGGGTATCTGATGAATCCGGCACAGCAGGAACAGTTTACACAGCGATTGACACAGGTTCTGGAACACAATCCGGGATTGCAGTTTGCAATGGGAGATGGCAATCATTCTCTTGCGACGGCAAAGGCTTGTTATGAGAAATTAAAGCAGGAAGATCCGGAAACTGCAATGCAGTCCCCTGCCCGGTATGCGCTTGTGGAACTGGTCAATCTGCATAGTGATGCCCTGGAATTTGAAGCAATCCACAGAATTCTGACCGGAATTGATCCGGATGCGTTAATTACAGAATTGACAGAAAAACTGGAATTATCCGAAATGCCGGATCATGATAATCCAGATTTATTTGTGATTTTACTGCAAAATCAGGAGCAGAAAAAATTATTTATTCATAATCCCAAGGCAAAGCTCGCTGTAGGCTGTCTGCAACCTGTTCTGGATACGTATCTAAAAAATCATCCCGGAAAGATAGATTATATTCACGGTGTGGAGACCGTCCGGAAACTCTCCGCAAAGCCGGATGCGCTGGGGATTCTTCTGCCGGATATGGACAAAAATTTATTATTTCCGAGCGTTGCACAGGACGGCGCTCTTCCCCGGAAAACTTTTTCAATGGGACATGCGCAGGATAAACGCTATTATATGGAATCCAGAAAAATCCGGAAAAAAATAAAATAATTTGAAAAAATTTTCTCAAAACACTTGATTTTTATAAAATTCTATGTTATAATAGTAGCATACAAGATGGAAGATGTGCAAAAGACCGGAACGCATTCCGGTCTTTCGTTTTGCGGATCTTCCCTGCAAAAAAATAATTTGCAGAAATCTATAAAAATTGATAGAAAGGAGTTTTTTAAAATTCATCATGAAACTGAAAAAATTCAGCAATACAGAACAGAAAATTTATGATCTTGTGTTCCCGGCGATCAGCTCTATGGG
>CAMWJT010000088.1 GCA_947174625.1 uncultured Ruminococcus sp. | reverse complement strand
CATACTATTTATTCTCTAATTTATTCTGATTCCGGAACAGGAACAGCCGACAAAATTTCTTTCACAATTTTCCGGCTGCGTTCCGGACTGCCGTCCGTTCCATGCAGGAGAAGCCTGTGACAGAATACATCCGCACAGATGAAAGAAACATCATCCGGAAGCAGATAATCCCGTCCCTGCGCCCATGCACAGGATTTTGCCATCTGCATCAGTGCCAGAGAACCACGGGGACTGATCCCCAGGCGGATTTCCGGGTGATTCCTGGTTGCCTGTACCAGATCGACAATATATTGATAAATCATGTCACTGACATAGACATGATTCACTTCCCGGCGCATTTCCAGAAGCGTTTCTGTATCTGCGGAGGATTCCACATCGTCCAATGGATCTGTACCCTGTCTTGCTTTCAGCAACGCAATTTCATGTTCCGGAGACGGATAACCGAGAGATAACCGAACAAAAAAACGATCCATCTGCGATTCTGGAAGCTTCTGTGTGCCGACGCAGGTAATCGGATTCTGTGTCGCAATGACAATATGCGGATCTGGAAGCGGATATGTCATGCCGTCAATCGTAACAGCGCCTTCTTCCATCAGTTCCAGCAATGCAGATTGTGTCTTACTGGAAGTCCGGTTGATTTCGTCTGCAAGCAGAAGATTGCAGAATGCCGCACCTTTCCGGAATACAAATTTATCATTGCTTTTCTGATACATGGTAAATCCTGTGACATCTGTAGGAAGAACATCCGGTGTGAACTGAATTCGTTTGCAGGACAGCTCCATTGTCCGGGAGATTGCAAGTGCCAGAGTTGTCTTTCCAACACCCGGCATATCTTCCAGCAAAATATGTCCGCCTGCCAGAATGGTAAGCAATACTTTAAAAATCACATCATTTTTACCGTTGACGGCTTTCTGAATTTCAGTCAGCATTTTTTGAAGTTCCGGCTGACGGATCTGCACACGCAAAATTTTTTCCTGTGCCTGATGAGAATGATTGTGAATGTTCAGGTGCGTCATTTGATCATCCTTTCTGAATTTTTCTGAATTTGAATTTTGAATTTTAATGATAACAAGCAATCGTTCTGATTCACTGCATGTTTTATTATAGCATTTTTTTTCTGAAATTGCAATAGAATTTTCATAATAATTTTACGATTATTTTTTTGATTTCCGGGAAATGCTTGACGGATCTGTCCAAATATGCTATAATAAAATCAGTTTGAATTTCAAGAAAATAAAATGAAAAAATCTATATCAGGAGGCATTTACATGGCAACGATACAGGAGATCATTACAAAGCTGAATCAGACAACGGAAGAATCTCAAAAAATGGATTTTATCCAACAGCTTGTAGCAGCAATCAAGAATCAGGAACAGTTATGGGTTGCATTCTGTCCCGCAACAAAGCATTATTTTCTGGCACAGGAACATCAGCAGATCACGGCATATCTCTTTTCGGAAGAATCTTATTATGAAAATTTTACGTCGGAAATGCGCAAAAAGCATATTATTCTCGAAAAACTGGAAAATCCCATGAAACAAAGAATGTTTCTGTTTGCAGAATTATACCGCTGCGGCGTGACACAGATTGCAATTGACAGCGAAGAAGAACCGGTTCTGATACCACTCCAGATGGTAATTTCTATCCCGGATTATACCAAGCTTCCCCTGGTGCAACGTCCGGTACTCAATCCTGCCGTTACCGGTAAAATTCTGTGTCTGATGCAGGATGTAAGATTCAACCGTGCCAGTGGCAATACAGAACTGGATGTTCTGCAAGAGATTTATCATTCGGCATTTTTACAGCCATTCCGTTCTGCCACACAGGACAAGCCGGAAGAAGACGGCATTTATCAGTTCCCGGAAGGTCAGAAATTATTCATGCTGTTCACGGATCTGTACAGTCTTAAGCAATTTGATCCGAAGGGCTATCCGCAGGTAAAAACTGCACGCTTTGCAGACATGCAGAACATGTTAAAAAACCATCCGGACGTGATGGCGATTATTATCAATCCCGGCAGTGGTGCGCCGATGCTGTTAGATTTACAGCTCCTGGAAGTTGCTGAAAAATCTGCATCCGGGATTTTAGATACTTCCGTCCGGAACATGAACGAGAATGCCGGGAAAGTTGTGATTACCAAGCCGGAGCTGACACCTGTCAGCATGATAGATGCCATCTGTTCTGTACTGAAAGAATCAGAACTTGTCAGCAGGGCATATCTGAGAAACATCCGGAGAGAAGAAGAAATCCGTCCGCATTATCTTGTCATTCTGGATTGGAACGGTGCTGTTTCGAAAGAAGAAAAAGCACAGATACACCGGAAAATTGCAGAAGCGGCAATGCCATACGCAAGGGGACTGGACATTGAATATCTTGCTTATGACAGTGCTGTTGGAAAAGAATGGACAGGCAATGCAGAGCCGATTTATGAATTAAAATCAGAATCAGAACACTCAGAAAAAACAGAAAAAGCAACAGAGAAAGAAAAACCGAAGAAAAAAGGCTTTTTGTTTTTCGGAAAAAAATAAATTTTAAAAATTTTTAAAAAAATATATTGACAAATCAGATTGCTTGTGGTATAATATAGTTGAACAGTTATTCAATTGTTCAACTATATTTTTTGGAGTTGATGCTATGCAGATTATTTATCGGATTGCGCAGCTGCACTGTCCTCGGTGTGCGGTTGAAATTGAAAAGGCGCTCCGGAATTTGGATTTTATTGAAGATGCAAGCTTGTCTTTTGCGACCAGACAGTTGCATTTGACTGTCCATAAAACAGAAAATCTTCTGGAACAGGTACAAAAGTCGGCAGCCCGGATTGATCCGGAAATCCGGATTCTGGAACGTGAGAAAGCCGGTCATCACCATGCCAGAGATCAGGTGACAGAATATGCCCGGAAATGTGAAAAATTTACTTGTTCTGATCCGGCATGCAACTGTTGTGCGTATCGTCCGGAAAATTTTGAAAATTCTGAAAATGCAGAAAAAAATCCGGATATTTCAGAAAATTCCGGAAAAACTGTAAAAATTGTCTATGATGTTGAAAATATTGATTGTGCCAATTGTGCCGCTAAGATTGAAGCGGCAATCCAGAAACTGGACGGCATTACATCAGCGAATCTGTCCTATGCTACAAAACAACTGCATGTGACAGCCATCCCGGATTCTGATCTGCTTAACCGGATTCAGCAAGTAACAGATAAAATTGAATCTGGTGTAATTTATTCTGTGCATGATAACCATAAAACTGTAAAAGTTGTCTATGATGTAGATAATATTGATTGTGCCAATTGCGCCGCTAAGATTGAAGCGGCAATCCGGAAACTGGACGGCATTATAGCAGCGAATCTGTCCTATGCTACAAAACAACTACATGTGACTGCAATCCCGGATTCTGATCTGCTTAACCGGATTCAGCAAGTAACAGATAAAATTGAAGCTGGTGTCATCTATTCTGTGCATGAAAATCAGAAAAATTCTCATGCACATTCTCATGATCATGCTCACGATCACGGGCATTCTCATGAACATAATTCTAAAACAGAAAAATTAAAAAATATTCTGCTGATTCTTGGTGCTGTCCTGTTCATAATAGGTATGATTCTGGACTGGACTGTGCGGATTGAACTGCTTTCCGGGGGAATTCTGTTTCTGGCATATTTGCTGATGGGCTGGGAAGTGCTGTACAATTCTTGCAGGAGCATCCGGAAAGGACAGATTTTTGATGAAAATTTCCTGATGAGTATTGCAACAATCGGCGCACTGTGTATCGGTTCTGTCGAAGAAGCCGCAGGTGTCATGCTGTTCTTCCAGATTGGAGAATTATTTGAACACATCGCCGTGGAACGAAGCCGCAAGTCCGTCATGGATGCCATTGACATGCGTCCGGAAACCGTGCAGAAAATTTGCAGTCCGACGGAAATCCGGACAGTCCCGGCAGAAGAAATTCATCCGGGCGACAGGATTCTAGTCCGGGCAGGAGACCGGATTCCTGTAGATGGCATTGTCCGCAAGGGTGAAAGTAATATTGATACTTCGGCAATTACCGGGGAATCTCTCCCGGTTGCTGTCAGAATCAACAGCGAAATTATGTCCGGTTGTATGAATCTCAATGGTGTTCTGGAACTGGAAGCAACAACGGAACTAAAAGATTCTATGGTTTCCCGGATTCTGGAGAGCGTGGAAAGCGCCGCTGCCGGAAAGCCGAAGATTGACAGATTCATTACCAGATTTGCAAGAATTTATACACCGATCGTCGTTGCGATTGCCATTCTAACAGCAATTGTACCATCTTTGTTTACTGGAAACTGGTCTTACTGGGTGTATGCCGCATTGAATTTTCTGATGATCAGTTGTCCGTGTGCATTAGTACTAAGTGTTCCGCTTGCATTCTTTTCCGGGATTGGTGCAGGTTCTGTGCATGGAATTTTATTTAAAGACGGGATTTCCCTGGAAGCGCTTGCCGGGGTGAAAGCCGTTGTCATGGATAAGACCGGCACATTGACAAAAGGAAATTTTGTTGTGACACAAGCAGAGACTGTGCACTGCAAAACAGAAGAATTATTCCGGATGTGTGCCGCCTGTGAGAGTTCTTCCACGCATCCGGTTGCGAAAAGCATTCTGCAATATATGGAAGAACAACAAATCACATACCAGCCGGCAGAAGAAATCCGGGAACTTGCTGGACGTGGCATCGTGGGTGTTGTCAATCAGATGCAGGTTGCCTGCGGTAATGAAAAACTGATGCAAGAACTGGAGATTGATTATCCTCGGAATCAGAATCTTGCCGGAACATGTGTCTATGTTGCCGTGGATGGTGTATATTATGGGAGATTAGTATTATCCGATACACCGAAAGAAAATGCTCTGCAAGCAATCACGGAGCTGAACCGTAAAAATCTATATACTGTCATGCTGACAGGGGACAGCTCCGAGCATACCAAGGCAATTGCAGAGACGTTGCAGATCCAGGAATTCCATGCCGGACTGCTCCCGACGGAGAAGCCGGTGTATATGCAGAAAGTCCGGGAATCGCATGGCGCAGTCCTGTTCGTCGGGGATGGGATCAATGATGCGCCTGTATTGTCCGGTGCGGATGTCGGTGCGGCAATGGGGAGTGGTGCAGATGCGGCAATGGAAGTGGCAGATCTGGTATTACTTGGATCAGATCCAGCATCCATTGTAACGGCATTTGAGATTGCACAACGTGTTAATCAGACTTCTAAGTTCTGCATTGTCTTTGCACTGGCTGTCAAAATTGCGATTATGATTCTGGCATTTTTCGGATTCGCAAACATGTGGCTTTCCGTTTTTGCAGATACCGGTGTCACGATTCTGTGTGTCATATTTGTATTGATCCGGGTGCATTTCCATTATCGGAATAAAAAAAATTAAAAAAATCAGAATTAAAATTTTAAAAGCACAGAGTATTTTTGAGATACGCTGTGCTTTAAATTATTTATTTAAATTATAAATTTCATGTATAAAAATGAAATGTAAAATAATATTTTTTCTTATACAGATATACATCACAATTTTTTGGGGCTACTATGATTCCATTATATTTTGGTGTTTTAACTAATTCTCCGTTATCCAGTTCAACAATAGGCTGATATTTAAAATACCGAAATCCTGAACCACCGTAACGAAAAAGCTGTTGTTCTATCAACATCCCCTTAAAATGTTTGCCTTGCTTTACTGCTTCATTGAATCGTTTGATATATAGGTAGCCATGTAAAAACTTATAAATTAAGAAGAAAATCCAGAGAAACAACAATACAGAGACACTGTTAATATATGTAAATGAGTCAATCCACTCAGCAAACTGACCTTTTATCCAGAAAACAATGCTGATTATGATCAAAAAAATAATGGATGCTATAGCATAAAATATAC
>CAMWJT010000087.1 GCA_947174625.1 uncultured Ruminococcus sp. | reverse complement strand
CCTTTTCCATATTTTTAATATTTTTAAAATTATAGCATAGAAATCCCGGATTGTCAAGTCAGATCCTGCAAATATAATAGTAATAACAGACTCCGGCATTTTGCAGATTCCATTTCAAAGCAGATTACTTCCGGATGGGATTCATCCCATTCATAGGGGATTACCTGTTCTAAGAAATATTTTTCCTGAGTTGACCAGTTCTGATTGAATTCCTGCACCAAAGAGAATGCTTCTTCCGGGAGCTGTTGCTTTAATTGATCGGTGAGGGTGTCGATCAGATAGCAGTAACTGAGATATTCCAGATAAATTTCTGCCACTTCATAAGAATTCTGTGCCAGATGACTGGATTTTACGGAGTACGTTCCGGCGGTAAGCCATTCCTGATAGTATTCATGATTCTGCGGTACATGTCGTTTGATCATGGAAAATAAATTTTCAATTTTTTGATAATCCTGGTCTGTCATAGCGAAATAATAATTTTCGGTTTCCGGATGATACAGCGAAAAATATTCTGCTTGCCATAAAGATGCAAAATGATAGATTGCATCATAATCTGAAAAATTATTTTTCCCTGCTTTTTCTAATTTGATTTTCAGATCTCCAGTTAATAGATCTGATTGCTGAGATATAGATGTATAAAAAGTATATTGCAGGGAATCATCTTCCGCCCAGTAAACAGAATTTTTTTTTGTCAAAAAGAGATTTTCCCGGAAATTCTCCAGATCTGAAACAGGGTGGTCAATCAGCTCCGGCAGAATCATCGAAACAGGTACTTTTACAGAATCGAGAACAGGATCTTGCTCCAAGGGCTTCCTGAAATAGAATACAATTTCAGGGATGATTTCACTTCTGGCAGAAAGCAGATTATTCATGATGCTGTCGCCGATACTGTCAAAATAAAGATCATAGGCAATATCCAGTTCTGAAAAACGGGTTTCTTCTTCGAGTAAAGAACAGATTTCTTCTCTTGTGAGTGTCCGCTTGGATTGTTGTGTTTCGGGAATGGTTTCCGTTTCTGTCTGGATTGTAATGGTAGATGCCGGTTGTGTTTCCGGAAGGATGATTTGTTCTGTGTCGGATGTGACAGAATCTGTGATTTCCGGGATTTCTGTCATTTCTGTGATTGCAGTTGCTATCGTTTCTGTGAATATTGTTTCTGTAGGATGGATTGTATTTGCTTGTGTGTGCGTTTCTGTTTCCAGATGCAGAATTTGTTTTTGCTTTTCTGTTGTCTTGCTCTCTGGTGTACTGGATTCTGATACAGAAATGATTTTTTCTGTAGAATCAATGCGCTCCGTTTCTTCTGTTTCTTCAGTGCTTGTCTGATGATACGGCTGATAGGCATCCCGATAACTCAGATAGCCGTATCCTGTCATAATTCCCAGAATCAGCAGAGCCATTGCCGGAACGGAAAATCTTCTGATTTTTGCAATTTTTTCTGATTTTTCTGCATCCTGTTCCTGGAGCTGTCCGAGAAATGCCGGCATTCGTTCCGGTTGTTGTTCTGTGTAAAGTTCCCGGAGTGCTTTTTTTAATTTCCGTCTGCTGATTTTCATGAAAGTTTCTCCTCACTGAGTTTGTTTTGTAATTTCTGCATGGCAGCATGAATCCTCCTGCTTGCTGTAAAGCGTGATATTTGAAAAATTTTCGCAATCACCGTTATTTTTTCCTGATTCACATACCGGAGCAGAATCATATCCCGTTCTTCGTCGGATAATTCTGCAAGCGCAAGTTTCAGGGCGGTTTTTGTGAAAATATCCGGTTCGCCGGATGGTATCATTTCTTCCCGGAGCGCTTCCGGCTGACTGCGCCGGCGCTGATCCGTGCAGAGATTTTTTGCAATTTTATATAAATACTGCATTTCATAACTGCCCTGATACTCCGGATGTTGCAAGAATCTTAAAAATGTTTCCTGTGTGACATCTTCTGCGTCCTGCTGATTCCGGAGATAAGAAAGACAGTAGTGAAAAATTCTGGTGTATTGCTTTTCTAATTTTTTGGATGGCATAGATTTTTTTCACTCCCTATCTGGTATAACGGAGAAATCATCCGGAATGTGCAGAAAAAAATAGAAAAAAATAAAAAAAATTGACAAATTCCAGATCATATGTTATAATAGAATTAGTTATCGTATCAGAAGTGACAGATCAGAAAGGATTTGAGACTTGAAATGGAGAAAGAACCAGAAAAAAAAACGGAAATACAGGCAGATCAGGAAACTTTTGAAAAAATTGCACAGTTACTCTCTTTGTTCGGAGATACCACAAGAGTGCGCATTATGGCACAGTTGCTGGACAGGGAACATTGTGTAAGCGATATTGCACTGCATCTGCAAATGACAAATTCTGCAATTTCACATCAATTAAAAATTCTCAAACAGGGCAGACTTGTCAAAAGCCGGAAAGTCGGGAAGACCGTGTTCTATTCCCTGGCGGATTCCCATGTAGGAAGTATTTTCAGTCTGGCACTGGAACATGTGCAGGAATAGAAATTTTAAAAAAAATTAAATCAGCATTGGAGTGAATTTTTTATGAGTAAAGTTTTAGTAACAGGCGGCTGCGGCTTGATAGGAGATCAGATCTGTTCCAGTTTCCTGGCAAAAGGCTATGAAGTCGTTGCCGTAGACAGAAAGCAGAGTAATTATAATTTAAATAAGGCAAGATTCACGTTCTGTCAGGCATCTCCCGTGGAAAAAGTGGCATATGCAGACATCATGGAACGGTATCATTTTGATATTGTCATTCATTTGGCATGTACAGCAGATAATGACCTGGATAGTATCATTACAGATTCTGCGATCAAAGAAAATGACAAGTGCAATGAATTTATCTATCAATTAGCACTTGCACACGAAGTAAAGCAATTTATTTTAATCAGCACAACACAGGTGTATCAGATTCCCAAATTCCGAGAGCCTTTGCATGAGGATGATTTTCTGAAACCTGTCACCAATTATGCCAAATTAAAAATGGCATCCGAACAGAGACTTTCTTCTGAAATCGGGCGCAGACCCGATATGACGGTTGCGATTTTCCGGATTGCACCGATCTATACCAAAGAATTTTGTGCCAATCTGGAAGCGAAAATTACAGATCCTAAAGACAAGACAAAATTTATTTACCAAAGCGGGGAATATAGCTTTCACATGTGTTGTCTGCATAATTTAGTAGATTTCCTGCTGACTTTTGTGCAGATGGCATTTGAGAATCATAATCTTACGGGCGTGTACAACGTAGCAGATAAACATCCTATTATGGCATCTGAAATTATTGAATATATGAAAAAATATCACAGACTGGGAATCGTTCTGCAAAAAAACACACCAAATGCCAATTTGAAAATGATTCAGAACATGATCGGCAGTAAAGAAATGAAAACAAATTACAGGTTTTTGGATCTGACAAAAATCATGAATAATACAATGTTTGATACGACCAAGGCAGCAAAATTATGTTCATTCAAGTGGAATATCCATAATTTGGGTGATAAAGATAAGAATAAAATAAAATAATAACTGACTTCAAAGTGACTGAGAGAAATCTTGGTCGCTTTTTTATGTAGCTTTTGAGCAAAAAAACATCCCCTTTCATTAGACTTGTTACCACATTGTCTAACATTGTCTAACAAAAGGGGAGCATTGTATTTTTTATAAATCAAATACTCTGTTCAGATATTGCATTTCAAATTCCATGATCGGCATTGGCTTTGCGAAATAATACCCCTGGAAAATGTCGCATCCGTAAGTTTTCAAAAAATTCACCTGATCTTGCGTTTCCACACCCTCTGTAATGACTTCCATCCGGAGTGCTTTTGCAAGTGCAATAATCATCTGAAGAATTAATTTGCTCCTGCCCTGATGTGCCGTCTCACTCAGAAAGCCCATGTCAATCTTGAGAATATCAGCTTGCAGATCTTTCAGCGTATTCAAAGAAGAATAACCGCTCCCGAAATCATCAATTTCTACTAAAAAACCATAATTTCTTAATTTTGCAATCAGGGGAAGTTGTGTCTGCGGATTGTTCATCACAGCCGTTTCCGTGATTTCCAGATGCAGATTTTTCGGATCAATGTCATAATATTCCACCAGTCCTGTCATTGTTTTATACACATCAAGCAAATAAAAATCTTTCTGCGAAATATTAATGGACAAATAATTTTCAGTCAATCCGGCATTTTTCCATCTCTGAAGGCGCATACAGGCGGTTTCCCACATGTACGCATCCAGACGGCTGATAAATCCCGTCTGTTCAAAAATGGGAATGAATTCGCCCGGCGGAATCATGCCACGTTCCGGATGAATCCAGCGGACAAGTACTTCTCCGCCACGAATTTTGCCGTTGACGGCAATCTGTGGCTGTACATAAGCTGCAAACTGTCTGCCCCGGATGGCTTCTTCAAATTCACTGATGACTTTCTGTTCATTGATTTTGCTTTCACGCAAATTTTCTTTATAATAGGCGACAATATTCTGATAACTGTCCTTAATTGTCCGGATTGCCAGATTTGCCCGGTCACACATCATAGAAATGCCTAGTTGCTTATCTTCGATTTTATAAACACCGATATGAATATGTACTTTAAAAACTGTGTCTTCCGTCAGTTTTGCCATGCGGACAATCTTCCGGAGCATCTGTTCTTCGTCAAATTCTTCTTCTGGAACACATAACGCAAACCGGTCGCCGGTCAGTCTGCCGTATACCCATCGTTCTCCTGCAAGAGATCGCAGAATCCCGGCAATCCTCAGCAAAAGCTTATCCCCTGTCTGAATGCCGAACATGTCATTGACAAGTTTGAAATTCTTCACATCCGTGCAGACAATGCAATACTCCTGCGACGGATTCTGTGCAATTTCTTCTCTGGTCATCTCATAGAAATATTCTTTGTTATAAATTCCTGTGAGTGCATCATGTGTGGCACGATATTTTTCAGATTCAAAACGTTCAGTTTCTTTCGTACAATCCTGAATGATAAAGAAACACCCGAGATATTTTGATTGTATATCAAAAATTTTCTGATACTGAATCCGATAGTAACGCATTCCGCCGCTGATTCTTCGTCTGGCATCCCAAGAATAATCTTCAGCATCCAGGGGAATTTCTTCCGTGAACCAGGTGGCAACCTGCTGATCAATTTCAAAATCGCAATAAATTTTCGCTGTCCGGTTGGCATGCACGCATTTGTTTTCAATATCTAGACAGATAATACCATCCTGCATATTAGAAATTGTAAAATATAATAATCTATCCATCAGTCCTCTGGGAATATAAATAATAGAAAAATAACAGATAGAAAATGCAACAATAGCATACCAGAAAAGGGAATAATCAATCTTAGTTTTCAATTGCAGATAAATCGTGTGGCAGATGATGACAATACAATCCAGAATCAGAATCACAGCGTATTTTAATTTATAAATTTTCGGAGATTGCAGAATTTTCCGGATCAGATCCCAGACCAGAACAGACACCATTGCATAAATCAGCAGTGCATGGACAAGATACAGCGCACTCATAGAACTGATATGCCAGAACGGAGCGCCAAACTGGTCAGTCATCTGTTCACAGGCAAATACAACCGGAACAAAGCAATTGATCATCATAAGCACAGCATCCGCAATGGCAACCAGACCGAATGCGGTTTGTGTTTTCGGATGATAAGCCCGGATTCCTGTATATCTGCGCACAAAGCACATCATACCATTGACGACGAAATCCATTGCAATATGATACATACCAAACAGAACATAAGCCATCTGTAGGGAAGGTGTCAGCATTGCCGTCGCATTCAGGAGCAATGCAGCTCCGGCGAAAAACAGGAGCATTCTGAGCGGCGGTTCAATGCTGATCTGTCGGGGTTTTCTGAAATTATAAATCAGGCAGCCGAACACCAGGACGGCTGACAGATAAAGCAGGGGAACAAATAC
>CAMWJT010000086.1 GCA_947174625.1 uncultured Ruminococcus sp. | reverse complement strand
AATCCTTAACATCTGTTACGATTCCAGATAATGTTACAGCAATTGGAAATTTTGCTTTTTCTGGTTGTGAATCCTTAACATCTGTTATAATTCCAGATAGTGTGACAACAATTGGAGGAAACTCTTTTGAGGATACACCATGGCTAAAAAACAAAAGAAATGAAAATCCAATTATAATTATTAATGGAATTTTAATTGATGGGCAAACATGTGAACAAGAAGAAATTATCATTCCAGATAATGTGACATCCATTGGAGCGTATGCTTTTTTTAATTGTGAATCTTTAACATCTGTTACAATTCCAGAGAGTGTGACATCCATTGAAGAATCTGCTTTTTTTGGATGTTCTGCTTTAACATCTGTTACAATTCCAGATAGTGTGACAACAATTGGAGATGATGCTTTTGATTGGTGTTCTGCTTTAACATCTGTCACAATTCCAGATAGTGTGACAACAATTGGAGAGGGGGCTTTTAATCAGTGTCCTTTAGAATCAGTTACAATTCCAGATAGTATAACAGCAATCGGATTGCTGGCATTCGTCTGTCCAATTAATGTTTCTGAAAATAATGCAAATTATTCTAGTCAAGATGGTGGTTTATTTAACAAGGAAAAATCAGAATTAATTTTTCTTTATGATAATAACATCACAGAATATATCATTCCAGATAGTGTGACAACAATTGGGGAACATGCTTTTCATTGTAGCTCTTTAACATCTATTACAATCCCAGATAGTGTTACAGCAATTGGATATTTGGTTTTGGAGGATTGTAGTTCTTTAACATCTGTTACAATTGAAAATCCAAAATGTAAATTTTTGCCATGTCACTACTATAAAGGTGAACACTGGGAAGGTTGGACAATTGGTGAAGAAGTGACAATTTACGGCTATGATAATTCCACAGCACAAGCCTATGCTGAAAAGTATGAACGGAATTTTGTCTCTCTTGGGACAGCTCCTGCTCCGGCGGATACTGACAATGCCGGCACAACATGGAACGGCATGAATCCGGATCTTAACGGCGACGGCAAAATAGATGCCGCAGATGCCGCAGTGGTATTAATGTTCGCTGCGGACTATGGTGCAGGAAATGTCAGCAATTTTGCGGAGTTCATGGAAAAACGGCAGACAAATTAAGTATCATGAAAAATTTTGGATTGCTTGTCCGCCGGTTCACACCAGCGGACAGCAACGGTTTTGCAGAAATTTTAACAGGAGGTTTTTTGCATGAAAAAATTAAAGGCTTTGCTTGCGAGTATCACAGCATTATCATTTTTATGTGCTGGCTGTCTGCCAATGGTGGAACAGATTCAGCCAATCCATTCTATTTTTGCAAGTGCTGAAGAAACTGTTACTTCTGGGACATGCGGAGAAAATTTGACCTGGAATTTTGAAGAATCTACAAGAATATTGACGATTAGCGGAACTGGTGCAATGGAGAATTGGGAAATTTCTCCTGTACCTGGTTGGTTTGATTTACGTAAAGATATAAAAAAAATTATAATTGAAGATGGTGTGACAGCAATTGGAAGTTGTGCTTTTTGGGAATGTACTGCTTTAGAATCTATCACAATTTCAGACAGTGTGACAGCAATTGGATGGTCTGCTTTTTATCTTTGTACTGCTTTAGAATTTATCACAATTCCAGACTGCGTGACAGCAATTGGAAATAGTGCTTTTTATGATTGTACTGCTTTAGAATCTATCACAATTCCAGATAGTGTGACAACAATTGGAAGGCTGGCTTTTCGAAGTACACCATGGCTAAAAACCAAACAAAATGAAAATCCATTAGTCATTATCAATGGAATTTTAATTGATGGCTCGACATGTGAACAAGAGGAAATTATGATTCCAGACAGCGTGACAACAATTGAAGATGATGCTTTTTGTGGTTGTAGTGCTTTAAAATCTATCACAATTCCAGACAGTGTGACAACAATTGGAAGGAATGCTTTTTGGGATTGTACTGCTTTAGAATCTATCATAATTCCAGACAGCGTGATAGCAATTGGAATGGGTGCTTTTGCTAATTGTACGGCTTTAGAATCTATCACAATTCCAGACAGCGTGGCAACAATTGGAGATAGTGCTTTTCGGTATTGTACTGCTTTAAAATCTATCACAATTCCAGTCAGCGTGACAACAATTGGAATATGTGCTTTTGATAGTTGTACTGCTTTAGAATCTATCACAATTCCAGACAGTGTGACAACAATTGGAGAGGATGCTTTTTCTCGGTGCGACTCTTTAACATCTATTACAATTGAAAATCCAGAATGTAAAATTGATGATAGCGAGTCTACACTTTCTGATACAGCGACAATTTACGGTTATGATAATTCCACTGCACAAGCTTATGCAGAAAAGTATGATAGAAATTTTGTGTCTCTTGAATCAGCTCCGGAAATCCTGATAGGAGACGCTGACAAAGACGGAGAATTTAATATTTTAGATGTGATTGTATTGCAGAAATGGTTACTAGGTGCTGGCAATCTGCCTAACTGGAAAGCAGTAGATTTCAATCAGGATCGCATGATAAATATATTTGATCTGGTGCTAGCAAAAAAATATTATTTAGAAAATTTATCCTGATTGTTTTGCTTGACAATCGCTTAAAGAATTCAGAAAAGATTTAAAAGGTAAATTTATGATGAAAACAACAGTAATTGACCACACGCCATGGATTGCATTCGGCGTTGCCTGCATTCTGGTAATTTTGAAATACGGTCTGATGGCACTTTGGCATGTTTTGCCCATATTGGGCGTGATAGTGGGAGTTATCCTCTATGTCACATGGATGACGAGAATCACATTTGATACCGAAAATAACGAAATTACTTATGGAACAATCCTGGGAAGAAAACAGATTACAGCTTATGACATTGTAGCTGTCCGGCTGTATTCTCGGCGGAAAGGCGGCTCATTAGTGTTTGAACTGCGTTCCGGCAAAAATTTCTATGCTTGGAAACGCTGTAAAAATATGGATGCTTTTCTGCAATTCCTGGCAGATCGGGGAGTCCTGGAGGGTTAGACATGACAATGCAATCCAGCGATTATTTGTATTATCAAGGCAAAAAATATACTTTGATTGCCACGGAAAAAGACACGGATTTAATCAATTCTGCTGATTTCGGACTGAAAAATAATATCTGTATGACTTGTTGTTATCGGGGTTATATGGCAGAATATTTCATTGAAAATAATTTTTTGTATGGTGAAAAAACAGTTGATGGTGGTGTAGAAAGAACAGATTCACAAATCACACTCTTTTTTCAGAAATCTCAAAAATTAAGAATGAATTATACAGGAAGTCTGTTGCTCGCCAGAAACCGGGATGAACATTTTTCTCTTGCAGATTTTATCCCTTGTTATTTAGATTTTGATGAAGCATTTGAATTTTATTTTATTGACGGCGAACTAACAGAAATTACAAATCTTTCTAATGCAATCCAGGAGTGGCATACTATAAAAAATAAACTTGATACTAAATCAGGACAAAAATCCGGAAAGAAACATTCTGACAAAACACAGGAATTTTACACAGAATTATGGCGGAAACAAGATGAAATTGCCGTAAAATATCTGAAATATCAATACTGTAATTATAAATGGCAGGAATAGAAGGTGAAATATCTATGATACCTCTTGCAGAACAGATCCGACCAAAAAATCTGGATGAAGTTGTCGGACAGAGACATTTGCTTGCAAAAGGCAGACCGCTCCGGAATATCATTGAGAGCGGTCACATTCCTAATATGATTTTTTACGGCGTGTCCGGTGTCGGCAAGACAACCGTTGCAAGTATTATCGCCAAGCAGACAAACAAGAAATTACATGTCCTGAACGGCACACAAGCCGGAATTTCGGATATTAAGTCGATTATTTCGGAAATCGGAACATTTGCCAGTAGGAATGGGATTTTGTTATATCTGGATGAAATCCAGTATCTGAATAAAAAACAACAGCAGAGTTTATTATCCTATATTGAAAAAGGCGATATTACGTTAATTGCATCTACAACAGAGAACCCCTATTTTGCTGTCTATAATGCCTTAATCAGCCGGAGTACTGTTTTTGAATTCAAACCCGTAGAAACAAGTGAGATTGCAAAAGCAGTTGCAAGGGCATTCCGGGAATTAGAATCCATGCAGGGACATGCTTTCACGATTCAGGACGGTGTCATCTCTCATATTGCACAGGGAAGTGGGGGAGACGTCCGGAAAGCTATGAACGCTTGCGAATTATGCGTTTTAGCTTGCGAAAAATCCGAGCAGGATGTTATCATCTCCCTGGAGCTGGCAGAATCTCTGACACAGCGCAGTAACATGCGCTATGACCGGGACGGCGATGCGCATTATGATATTTTATCTGCGTTGCAGAAATCCATCCGGGGGAGTGATGAGAATGCCGCATTGCATTATACGGCAAGATTATTGCAGGCAGGGGATCTGATTTCTTTAACAAGAAGATTATTAGTAATCGCCTCAGAAGATATTGGGTTAGCTTATCCTATGGCTATGCCGGTTGTCCAGGCATGTGTAGAGAGTGCCTTGCAACTGGGGATGCCAGAAGCGAGGATTCCCATTGCGGAAGCCGTGATTCTGCTAGCGACAGCTCCCAAATCCAACAGCGCAAAAATGGCGATGGATGCGGCAATTTTTGATCTGGAACAGCATGGCGCACTGGAAATCCCCCGGCATTTGCAGAATCAGCACTTTGACGGAACGGGTGCGGCAATCCGGGGACAGCATTATTTATATCCCCATGACTATCCGCATCATTATGTCTATCAGCAATATCTTCCGGACGAAATCCGGAATCATGTGTATTATCAATTTGGAGATAATAAGCAGGAACAGTCAGCATTACAGTACCGGAACTGGATTCAAACTAAAAAATAATGAAAAATAATTTTATAATTTTAATTTTTAATTTCTGCAAGCAGATATTTCCGACTGGTTTCTTCCAGGATTGACCGGGCTGTCTGTGCATCTGTGGACAGTTCACAGCCAGCCGCATGGAAATGTCCGCCGCCGCCGTGTTCCCGGCAGATCGCATCTGCGGAGATATTGCCGTTCGTATGGACGGAACAACGAATCCTGCCATTCGTGAGCTCCCGGATGGTCACACCAATCCGGACACCCTCGATCTCTTCGACAAAAGAATTGATATTCCCAAGATCAGAATCCAGAATCCCGGCAGTCTCCAGATCCTGGAGCAGAATAATCCCGGTTAGGATCTGATGATCACAGGTAAAATGAAAACTATCCCGGAGTGCGCTTTCAATTTTGAGCCGTCCGGCAGATTTGATAAACGCATTTCTTCTGCCGATCGTGTAAATATCCGCACCGAGTTCTGTCAGTTCTGCGGCAATCCGGAATGTCTGCGCACTGGTATCCGAAGTCCGGAAGCAGAGCGTATCTGTGACGATTGCCGTATATAATAAATCTGCGATCTGTTTTGTGATCGGGATTTGCATGATTTTCAGCAATTTAAAAATAATTTCAGCACAAGCACCGCAATCTTGTTCTACATGGCGATAATCCGTAGTTTTCTCCTGAAATGTATTATGATGATGATCAATGCAAAATGTGAAATGCTGATCCTGATAACAACCTGTTCTGCGTTCGGCAGCGGAATCCACAGCAATCCAGACGGGATTTTCAAGGGAATCCATTGCAACCTGATCTGTCATATACTGGTGGATGCGAGGGACGGGGTCTTGTCCGACGACTTCGCATTTTTTGCCGATGGACTGCAAGCCCAGTGCGAGCGCAAAAGCCGAACCGATGCAGTCGCCGTCCGGACGGATGTGATAGACGATTCTGTACCCGTCATGATTTCCGGAATCTCCGGAATTTTTTAATTTTTCGGCGAGTTCCTGTAATGAAATATCCATAATCTTTGCTTCCTTTCTGTATGATTTATATAATTTATATT
>CAMWJT010000085.1 GCA_947174625.1 uncultured Ruminococcus sp. | reverse complement strand
CGGTCGTGATTCAGAACAATATGGGTAATCGTTATTCACCGACAACAATTGTAGCGTTGATTACATCATCTGCTACAAAGAAATATTTGCCGACGCATGTTCAAATTAACAAAGGGTTCAAAGTGTCGTCCTGTGTTCTTCTGGAACAGATCCGGACAATTTCAATTCACAGACTGAGGCAATACATAACCACGCTGGACAGCTCCGACATGCGGAGAATTGACGAAGCCTTGAAGACAAGTTTAGCTATTACAAACTGGTGAGGTTGTATTATGAGTGAGAATCGTCCTGCATTCTATCAATCATCCACATGGAAGAAAAAACGGCTTGTGATTCTCCGGCGTGATGGTTATCAGTGTCAGGATTGTAAACGGTATGGACGAATCAGGCAAGCCATAACAGTGCATCACATTCAGCACCTGGATGAACATCCAGAGCTTGCATTTCAACCGGATAATTTGATTAGTCTTTGTGCGGAATGTCACAACAAGCGACATCCGGAAAAAGGCGGCAAACGTTGGTGATCCCCCCTGCTGTTTTAAAAAAATACGGGCTGCCGGAGACCGGAGAGCAGGGAGTTTTATATACACAAGAAAATTTTCTGAAAAATCCCCCCCAAAATTCCCTAGGAGCGTGAAACAGATGACGGCGACAAGATGGAAAAAAATAATCAAAGAGCAAACCATGGAAGTCGGCACATATCAGCCTGCGTTCGACTCTGTGATCGCTGATCTTGCGGCGATTCTGCAAGAACGAGATGCAGCATACAAACAGTTCCGGCAAGAGGGCAAGCAGTTGATGATAACGAAAGTTTCCGACCGTGGTGCAAAGAATGTCGTGCAGAATCCATTAATTACATTGTGGGACAAACTGAATGCAACAGCATTAGCCTATTGGCGTGATCTGGGATTGACACCTAAGGGGCTGAAAGCAATCGGCGAAACTGTCACGCAGTCTGAATCTGGACTAAAAGAATTGTCGAAAGTGCTGAACGATCTTGACGGACTATAAAGCAATTGCAGACAGATTTGCAGAAGATTGCATTTCTGGCAAAAGAATTGTTGGTGCTGAAATTGTTGCTATGTGCAAACGTTACCAGGAAGACCTAAAACGGGATGACATTGAATACCGAGACCATGATCCGCAATATCTAATTGAGGTCATGCAGCGGACGCTTGTATTTCCACAGGGTGAACGATTAGACGGAACACCTTTGCTAGGTCAGCCATTTGAGTTGATGGACTGGGAAATATTCTGTGTCGTGAATCTTTTTGGGTTTTACTATAAAGGCACGGAAGAACGCCGCTACAAAGAAGCATTTATCATGGTTGCCCGAAAGAACAGCAAAACAAGTTTTATTGCTGCTCTGGCATGGGCTGTCAGTCTGCTCCAAAGAAAAAGTGGCGCAAAAGTATACATTGTGGCAGCGGCGTTGAAGCAAGCAATGGAAAGCTTTAACTTCTTAAAATTCAATATGCAACACGCAGGACTTGCCGATTCTTTTCGGATTCGTGACAACAGCTTTGAACATTCGATCACTGGAAATTTTCCGGATGAGAATGGAAATATTATTGGTTCTATTGCTATCCAGGCACTGGCTAGCAATCCGGACAAACAGGATTCATTCAATTGTAATTTTGCGATTGCAGACGAGGTAGCCGCTTACAAGAAACAGGCACAGTACACACGTTTTAAAGAAGCCATGAAAGCCTATACCAATAAGCTAATGGTCGGTATCACGACTGCCGGGGATGATGTCAATAGCTTTGGCTATCGTCACATGGAATACGCTGTCAAAGTTGTGAACGGTGTTGTGCAGGATGATGCATTTTTTTCATTTGTTGCCCGTGCGGATCAGGATGCAAAGGGGAATGTGGATTACACAAATCCGATCCAGATCCAGAAAGCAAATTTGTCCTATGGGATTACGATCCGTCCGAAAGACATTCTGAATGAAGCATTACAGGCACAGAATGATCCACAGAAGCGTGGAGATTTCCTGAGCCGTTCTCTGAATATCTACGTTTCAGCCTCCAGGGCGTATTTTGATCTGCAAGAATTTAAGGCAAGCGATCAGAATTATAACTGGACGTTGGAACAATTAGCAAAATTGCCGATCAACTGGTATGGCGGTGCAGATTTGTCTAAAATGCATGACTTAACAGCAGCCGCCTTATTTGGACAGTATCAGGAAACAGATATTATTATCACACATGCATTCTTTCCAAGAGTAGCGGCATATAGCAAGGCGGAAGAAGATCACATTCCCTTGTTTGGCTGGGAAGAAGATGGTTGGCTAACAATGTGCAATTCTTCGACAGTCAACCAGGCAGACATAATTAACTGGTTTATTCAGATGAAAAAATCCGGATTCAGAATCAGACAAGTAGCCCATGACCGGAAATTCTGCCGGGAATATTTCTTTGGGATGCAGAAAGCTGGATTCAATATTATAGATATGCCGCAATATTTCTGGCGAAAGTCCGAGGGTTTCCGACATATCGAAAAATCTGCAAAAGATGGAAATTTGTACTATATGCACTCGGAAGCATATGAGTATTGCGTGAATAATGTCCATGCAATCGAGAAAACAGACGACATGATTCAGTACGAAAAAATTGGAAAGCAAGACAGGATAGATTTATTTGATGCGTCCGTCTTCGCCTGCTGCTGTTATCTGGATAACATGCAGCGGAGTCAGAAAGCAAGGGAGTGGTTCGGAGATTGAGTAAAAAAGACAAGAAAAAACGTGAAAAATCCAGTCGAGATACATCACAAAAAAGAAATGGCGTGTTTTTGCTGTCTGACACAGCACAGGATCTGTTATGTGTGCCTGGTTACACGTCTCTTGCACACAACCCGGAAATTATGACCGGATGTCGTCGGATTGCAGAATTAATCGGAACGTTGACAATTTATCTGATGGAAAACGGCGAAAACGGAGATAAACGAGTCATCAACGAATTATCACGAAAAATTGATATTTCGCCGTGCAGATACATGACCCGTAAAACATTCATTGAGACACTTGTCATGAATCTGTTGCTTTACGGACATGGCAATTCTGTCGTCCGTGTCCGGACTTCCGGGGGTCTGCTGGATGATTTAGAACCTGTTCCGCCTTACCGGGTCTCTTTCCGACCGGAAAACTATGGCTATCAGATTCTGATTGATGGTATTCCCTATTCACCGGACGAATTACTGCATTTTACAATGAATCCGGACGAATATCAACCGTGGATCGGGCAGGGTGTCCGGGTATCATTACGAGATATTGCGGATAATCTGAAACAGGCAGTGGCAACCGAAAAAGCATTTATGGAATCCAAATGGAAACCGTCCCTGATTGTGAAAGTAGATGCTCTGACGGAAGAGTTTGCAAACCCATCAGGCAGGAAAAAACTGTTGGACAGCTATGTTGCATCTGGCAACGTGGGCGAACCGTGGCTGATTCCTGCGGAACAGTTTCAGGTGGAACAGATTCGACCGTTATCTCTTGGAGATTTGGCGATTGCGGATGTGGTGGAGCTGGACAAGCGAACAGTGGCATCTATTCTGGGAATACCACCGTTTTTGCTAGGGATTGGCGAATATTCCAAAGACGCATGGAATGCCTTTGTAAATACAACTGTGAAATCCATTGTAACAGGGATTCAACAGGAATTTACCAGAAAATTGATCTTTTCGCCGAAATGGTATATAAAATTCAATATTTTATCGCTCTATGACTGGGATTTGCAGACAATTTCGGAAGTTTTCGGAAATCTATCAGACAGGGGCTTTGTTACCGGGAACGAAGTCCGGGACAGAATCGGAATGTCACCACTGGATGGACTGGACGAATTACGAATCCTGGAAAATTATATCCCTTATAGCATGAGTGGCAAACAAAAGAAACTGAAAGGAGCTGATGAAGACGGAACATCGGATAACAGCTGAGACGAAGTTTCAGACCAGAGCTGAGAATGAAGAGCCAGTGATTGAGGGCTATTTTGCAGTTTTTAACAGCGATTATCACATCTGTAGCGGACTGAGCGAAAGTATCGCTCCAGGAACGTTTCAGGATGCGTTGCAGGCAGACATCCGTGCTTTAATTAATCATGATGCTACGCTTGTCCTTGGACGGACAGCAGCTGGTACGTTGGAATTGAGAGAAGATGAACACGGATTATGGGGCAAAATTCGTATTAATCCCCATGACAGCGACGCTATGAACATTTACGAACGTGTAAAACGTGGTGACGTGTCGCAGTGTTCTTTTGGGTTTGAGATCCTGGATGAAACAGTCACGAAGCGTGAGGATGGATCAACGCACTGGACGATCAATGCCGTGAAATTGCACGAAGTCAGTTGTGTGACATTCCCGGCATACGAACAAACAGAAATCCATGCCCGACAGAAGGATTATGAAGCCATCCAGAGCCGGAAATTAGACAAATGGCGTGAAGCCATGCAAAACAAGCTGAAAGGAGCAAAAACATGCTGAAAGCATTAATGCTGAGAAAAAAGTTGGATGACAAGAAGAAAATTCTGGAAGAATTGCAAAAAACAGCGGAAAATTTGCAGATCCGTGAAACAGAACTGGAGCAGTCTATTGCCGAAGTACAGACAGAAGAAGAACGCACCGCCGTAGAAAATGCTGTTGACGCATTCGAGACGGAAAAGAGAAATCATGAATTACAGACAACTACATTGAAAAAAGAAATTGCTGATCTGGAACAGGATCTTGCAGACCTGGAGACAAAACAGCGTTCTGCAAATCTGGAACGGAAACAGCCGGAAGTGAGGGAATCCTATATGACAACGACAGCAAACAAGGCGTTTTTTGGCATGAATATGCAGGAGAGGGAGGCATTCTTCAGGAATCAGGAAGTCAGAGACATGCTCCAACATGTCAGAACGTGCATCAGGGAAAAACGGAGCATTTCCGGTGCATCGCTGACAATCCCGGAAGTGATGCTCGGACTGATCCGCCAGAATATCCTGGCATACTCCAAATTGCTGAAATATCTGAATCGTGTCCATGTTCCGGGCAAGGCACGTCAGAATATCATGGGTTCGATCCCCGAAGCTGTATGGACAGAAGCTTGCGGAAAACTTAACGAATTAAACTTGAAATTCAACAATGTCGAGGTAGACGGCTACAAAGTCGGCGGCTATTTTGCGATGTGCAACTCAATTTTGGAAGATTCTGATATCAATCTTGCAACGGAGCTGATTCAGGCGTTGTCCAAATCTATCGCTTATGCCCTTGATAAAGCTGTTCTGTACGGAACGGGCAAGAAAATGCCATTAGGCATTGTCGCACGCCTGGCACAGGCAAGCGAGCCGGACACTTACCCAGAAACAGCGAGAACATGGAAGAATTTGAGCGCAACGCACCTGATAGCAATCGACAGCACCACAACCGGACTGAAACTGTATCAGGAATTAGTGCTTGCTACAGGCGTTCTCAACACGGATTACAGCAGTGGTGCGATGTTCTGGGCTATGAATCCAAAGACATACACAAAGCTGATTGCAAACGCCATGTCCATCAACAGCGCCGGTGCGATTGTTTCCGGACAGACTGCTACAATGCCTGTAATCGGCGGTGCAATCGAAAAGCTGAATTTCATCCCTGATGATGTTATTATTGGCGGTTATGGTGATTTGTATCTCCTGGCGGAACGCTCCGGCGTGAAACTGGCGCAGTCTGAACATACCCGTTTTATCGAAGATCAGACCGTGTTTAAGGGTACGGCACGTTATGATGGCATTCCGGTGATTCCAGAGGCATTCATTGCTGTTTCTATTGGCGGTACAGCTCCGACGGCGACAATGACATTCGCAACAGACACTGCAAATGCTAACGCATGATGAAAAAATTTCCCTGCTAAAAGTACAGTTGGGGATTACAACAACAGCATTTGACAAGGTTTTGGGATTCTATCTGCATGCCGCCTATATCG
>CAMWJT010000084.1 GCA_947174625.1 uncultured Ruminococcus sp. | reverse complement strand
CTCAGTTGAAGAGGGCAAATGAGTAGCTAATAGATTTCATAATTTTTTTTAAAATTACACATACAAGTCTATTATACCAGAATTCTAATCAGATTGCAAGTAGTTTTGTAAAATTTTTCAGGTTGTTTTAATTTTGCTTGCTGTATTTTTTCACTTCTTTTTTTGTCATGGTGATTTCCTGGTCTTTCGGAAACCGGAACAAATTCTCTTCCGTGACATAGATCCAGGTTTCTACACCGGACTGATTTTTAATGCTGATCCGATAATTGTTGTTGTTATCTCTTGCTGTGACAGCCGTAACTTCTGTGACTGTATAAACAGTTTCTGTCGATTGATCCAGATCATAGCCGAATTTGACACCGCACAATCCGGCAACTAAGAACAACACACCCAAAATAATCGTCAGCACTTTTCCATGATTGCATAATAACAAAAATCCCAGAATGGCAACAAGTGCGCCGCCGATTAGAAGATACATTCCAGTTGTGAGAGCCATTTCAAAAACCTCCTGTATGAATTTTCAGAAATTTAAATTTCCGGATATTTCCAGTTGCAAAATCAAAAATTCTGCATAAAATAGCATCAGCAGAAATTTTTCGTTCCTGATCCTGATAGAGAGTGACTGACTCTGTACTGTGCAGAGCCTGTCTTTAAAATTGCTCTCTGCACAGTCAGAATCCTGAACACTGCTTTTTGAATAGAGAAAGCCCCTGTTTCACAAGCAGGGGCTTTAAAATTAAACTGAAATTTAATTTTTAAATCTCTTTTATTCTGATTCTGTCAGATTCTGCTTGTCAGTTTCCGGATCAGATTCCGGATTTGCTATCGGTCGGAATCCCGGTGCCGGAATATCCGGTGTTCCGGGGATTTCCGTATCTTCAGATTTTTCCGGATTCATGGGATGATCCTGATGATCAGGAGTATTTGTATTCTCCGGATGCGGCGGTTCTTCCCCACGCATGAGCATTTCAAATTCTTCGGCTTCCACTTTTTCATACTGGATTAAATATTGTGCAATCGTATGAAGCTGATCCATATGCTCTGTAAGGATTTTTTCTGCCTTTGCATAGCCTTCTTCTACAAAACGACGGATTTCTTCGTCAATCTCTGCCGCCACTTCGTTAGAGTAATTCGGCGTACTGCTGAAATCACGTCCCAGGAACGGTTCAGAATTATCATCCCCGTAAACGACAGGTCCTAATCTCTCACTGAATCCGTAACGGGTAATCATGCTTCTTGCTGTCGCCGTTGCACGCTCCAGATCGTTGGAAGCACCGGTAGAAATATCATCCATAATTAATTTTTCTGCGACACGACCGCCCAGCAGTACAATAATTTCCTCGTGCATTTCCATCATGCTGTTATAAGACTTATCATGTTCCGGAAGCGACAGCGTATAACCGCCTGCCATGCCACGGGGAATAATCGAAATCTGATGCACTTTGTCCTGATGCGGACAATAATACGTGCAGATCGCATGCCCTGCTTCGTGATATGCCGTGAGCTTGATTTCCCGTTCTGTCTTGATTCTGGATTTCTTTTCAGGACCTGCCACAACTTTAATCATGGCTTCGGCAATGTCATCATTTGTGATCGCTTTCCGGTCATACCGTGCAGCCAACAAAGCCGCCTCGTTGGCAAGGTTTTCCAGATCCGCACCCGTAAAACCGACTGTGCCTTTGGCAATGTCATCCAGTTTTACATCCGGCGCAAGCGGTTTGTTCTCCGTGTGAACTTTCAGAATTGCTTCTCTGCCTTTAATATCCGGATAGCCGACAACAATCTGCCGGTCGAATCTGCCCGGACGGAGCAATGCCGGATCGAGAATGTCACGTCGGTTCGTTGCCGCAATGACGATCACGCTTTCATTGTCAGAAAAGCCGTCCATCTCTACTAACATCTGATTCAATGTCTGTTCCCGTTCATCATGACCGCCGCCAAGTCCTGTACCTCTGTGTCGTCCTACAGCGTCAATCTCATCAATGAAGATAATCGCAGGAGCTGTCCGTTTTGCCGTCTCAAACAGATCCCGGACACGGGATGCACCCACACCGACAAACATTTCCACGAAATCCGAGCCGGAAATGGGATAGAACGCACAACCGGCTTCTCCGGCAATTGCCCTTGCCAGTAACGTCTTACCAGTACCGGGAGGACCTAATAACAGAACACCTTTGGGAACTCTTGCGCCGAGCGCTCTGTATTTTTCGGGATTTTTCAGAAAATCGACAATTTCTTCCATTTCAAATTTTTCTTCTTCTGCGCCGGCTACATCTTTAAATAATGCCTTTCTGCCTTCTGCCTGGTTGCGGAACTGCATTTTTCCGAAATTGGAATATTTTCCGCCGCCTGCCTGGCGCATCATGAAAACAAACAGGACAATGCCCATGACTAAAATAATCAGCGTCGGCACATATGTGATCAGCCAGGAATTATCTGTAATTTTGTAATAATCCTGTTCTAACGGCTGATCGGGATTTTCTGTGTTATATTCCAGACGATAATTTTCTGTATCGTTGAGAAACAAGCTCACATTCGGAACGGAATACTTCAGTTCCGTGCCGTCATTGAGCATTAATTCCAGATCACCCGAACCCAGATCGAGCGTATAATTTGTAACTTCAAGGTTGTCAAAATGACGGATAATCTCTGAGTATGTGAACTCCGGCTTTTTCTCATTCATCCGTGGCAGCATGTAGGCAGCATGAAAAATGAGAAGTGCTGCGATAATCAGGTATGCTGCAAGACCGCCCCTGCTTTTTTGTGGTGTCAAACAGTTCAGCTCCTTTTTAGATTAAATTAAATTTATAATTTATTTTAGAATACTCTAGTATAACCCGAAAATATAATCATTTTATGTTGATTCTGTGTCAGGATTGTGAACATCCAGAAACAGTCAGAAACAGTAGCTGTCGGGTCTGCGCCGTTACGCTCACAGAGTGATCCGCTCCCAGACGTTCTACCCATAACAGATGCCCGGATTTGTCCGAAAGATAGTGAATCCCGGCTCGCTCCGGCAAAGGGAGTGTCTGCAACCATTTCTGAATCCGGATTCTGTGCTGTCTTCCTGGCAAACGCAGATATAATCCCGGCTTTCTGCCGTGTAATAACATCCCTTGCTTTGCAACAGCAGAAATTTTGTCATAATCCAGAATCGCATCCGGGCATTTTTTCACGATCCGGGCAAATTGATCCGGATTCTGCTCTTTCCGGATCAATTCCACAGAGAGAACAGCATTTTTAAATATCTGATAATTTAAATTATTGAAATTAAAATTTAAATTAAAATCCTGTTCCGGTATTTTATCAGAAAACTGCTTCTTTTCTTCCAGACAGAGCATGCCCCGGCTGACCCTTGCTGTAATCTGACCCCGGACAAGTTCTGCATGCCCGCCGTTCTGCAATAAATTCTGCACCAGTATAATCGCTTGATAATCAGCACGGATTCTGTGACGTTCCAGATAAATTTTAATACAACGTCGTTGTAATGCCGGATGAAGCGCCTGCAATCCCTGGAGTGCATCACGCTCCGGCTGAAAACATGCCTGATAGGCATGCTGTGCGGAGATCTCCAGAAAATCTTCTTCCTGCCTCAGAACATCCGTCAGCATCATCCCGGATTTTTCGGGATTCCCTGCAATTTCCGGCAGTAACGGCACAATCCTGTGCCGGATGAAATTCCGGGTGTAGTCATCCTGTAAATTACTGGAATCCGTAACATAATCCTGCTGTTGCTGTGCCAAAAACGATTCAATCTCAGACCGGGTAATCCCCAGCAACGGACGGATATAATTATCTCTCCGGGGGGGAATTCCGCACAAGCCTTTTAATCCTGTCCCACGGATGAACCGGAACAGAATCGTTTCCAGATTGTCCGATGCCGTATGCGCTGTGGCAATCAGACCATTTTCCGGACGGCAGGCTTCAAATGCGTGATAACGGCATTCTCTTGCGGCGGTTTCCAGTGACGAAATTCCGGAAGATTCCTGATAATCCCGGACATCTACAGAAACCACCTGCAACGGAATCCCCAGAGCTTCACACAGATCCCGGCAGAACTGTTCATCCCGGAGACTTTCTGCTCCTCTCAGATGATGCTGTACATGCAGTGCGGATAGTTCCACGTGGAACATCTCCCGGTTGTGTAACAATCCCATCAGCAGACACACACTGTCTGCTCCGCCGGAGAGCGCCACAACAACCGGCATATCCCGGATTTGTTCCCGGATCAGAAAATCCCGGATTGTCTGATCAATCTTATTAATCTTATTAATTTTATTTTTAGAATCTTTAAATTTTCCCACCGGACTTCTCCATAGAACTGAATCTTGTAAATTGTCCGTCCCAGATCAGATTGACTGTCCCTGTCTCGCCGTGGCGGTTCTTGGCAACAATACATTCGGCAACATTCGGTGTTTTGCAATTTTCATTATAATACGCATCCCGGTACAGAAACATGACAATATCGGCATCCTGTTCGATCGAACCGGAGTCACGGAGATCTGACAATAACGGTCGTTTGTTCTGCCGGGTTTCCGGTCCTCTGGACAACTGCGACAACAATACAACCGGAACTTGCATTTCTTTTGCCATAATTTTTAACTGCCTCGTGATCTCTGTCACAATCTGGACTTTGCTGTCTGTCCGCATGGTAGACGAAATCAAGCCAAGATAATCAATGATAACAAGTCCTAGATTCTTTATCCGCCGGAGTTTCGCTTTGATCTGTGCAACGGTAATCCCGGCTGTATCATCAATATAAATCGGCATGCGCATCAGCAAATTTGTAGCAGATGCAAGTTTTGTCCATTCCTCACCGAACACTCTGCCGCTCCGGAGCTTTCCGGAATCCACCTGCGCCACGGAAGAAAGAAATCTTTCCGCAAGCTGTTCTTTGGACATTTCCAGTGAAAAAATGCAGACCGCTTTGTCCGGATGATTCTTCGCAACATTCTGGGCAATGTTCAGCGCAAAAGCTGTCTTGCCCATTGCCGGACGAGCCGCTACCAGAATCAGGTCAGATTTATTCAGACCAGAGATCATAGTATCCAGATAAGTAAATCCGGAATTGATACCGAGATATAATTCCCTGTCCGGACCTGCAAGGCGACCGATATGCTGATAAGCTTCCATGACGATTTCGTGAAATGGTGTCAATCCGCCGGTACTTCTGCCCTGACGGATGTTAAAAATGCTCTGTTCTGCGGTGTCAATCAGAAGCTGTGCGTCATTTTCTCCCCGTTGGATTGCTGTCAGGATGTCCCGGCAGGAGGATGCCAGAAGCCGGATATAATATTTCTCCATCATAATCCGGCAATAGCTCCGGATGTTTGCCATCGTGGGAATATTTCCGGCGATGTTGGCAAGATAGGATCTGCCCTCTGCTGGTGTCTCGAAGACATGCGCCGCCATTGCTTCATTCAGGACAGTAATCACATCAATATGCCTGCTATTAGAAAGCATGCTGACCATAATCTTATAAAGTTCTCTGTGCTGGTCAATGTAGAAACAATCCGGGTTCACAATCTCCATAATCGTGCCCAGAAGGTCGGAATTGACGAGAATGGAACCAAGAACCGTCTGTTCTGATTCGAGACTGTAAGGTAATTCAAAATCCGCTCTGTCACGGTAATTGGGAAAATCAATAAATTCTGCCACAAAACTGCCCCTTTCCCTGAAACAGACAGCCGAAGCAATTCAACTGTCTGCGCAAAATTTTAAATTAATTAATTTAATTTTCAATTACTTCTACTTTGATTTCAGCAGAAAGCTGAGAATACAACTTGATTTCTGCGCTGAACGTTCCGAATGCCTTGATTTCAGATTTTAATATAATTTTTTTCTTGTCAATCTTGCATTGGTAAACTTCTTCGATTTTCTGGGCAATCTGCCCGGATGTGACAGAGCCGAACAGTCTTCCGCCAGTCCCGGCTTTTGCAGGGATTGTAATTTTC
>CAMWJT010000083.1 GCA_947174625.1 uncultured Ruminococcus sp. | reverse complement strand
AAATATGATATAATATCTTTAGCGTTCTGTGGTTTCGTGAAAATTCAAAATATCACAAGCGATTATTTAATAAAAAATTACCAAAAAGGAGAATTTTAGAGCTATGCAGAAGTTCGGACATTTTGATGATGTCAATAAAGAATACGTCATCACTTCCCCAAAGACACCCTATCCGTGGATTAACTACCTCGGCACACAGGCTTTCTTCTCTCTGATTTCCAATACAGCCGGCGGCTACCATTTTTATATGGATGCCCGTCTGAGAAGAATCACCCGTTATCGTTATAATAACGTTCCCGTCGATATGGGCGGCAGATATTTCTACATCAACGACAACGGCACAGTCTGGTCTCCCGGTTGGTCTCCGGCAAAAACAGAACTGGATGCTTACGAATGCCGTCATGGTATGGGCTACACGGTTATCACTGGCAAGAAAAATAACCTGTCCGCAGAAGTGACTTTCTTCGTGCCCCAGGATTACAACGGCGAAATTCAGAGAGTCGTGCTCAAGAATGACGGCGATTCTGAAAAAAGTTTCAAACTGTTCTCCATGCTCGAATGGTGTCTCTGGAATGCACAGGACGATTCTACCAATTTCCAGAGAAATTTCAATACTGGTGAAGTCGAAGTGGAAGGTTCTACCATGTTCCACAAGACAGAATACAAAGAACGTCGGAATCATTATGCGTTCTACACGGTAAACTCTGAAATTGACGGCTACGACTGCGACAGAGAATCCTTCATGGGATTGTATAACGGCTTTGAGAATCCGCAGGCAGTTATGGCAAATCGGTCCAATAATTCTACGGCTGACGGCTGGTCTCCGATTGCTTCTCACAGCATTGCTGTGACATTACAGCCCGGCGAATCCAAAGAGTTAATTTTCATTCTTGGTTATGTCGAAAATCCCAAGGAAGAAAAATTCCTGGCTGATGGCAAGAGCCTGAACAAGTCCCGTGCTTATGCGATGATCGAAAAATATAATACTTCTGAGAAAGTAGAACAGGGTCTCGCTGAATTAAAATCCATGTGGGATGCGCTGTTATCAAAATACACAGTCAATACACCCGATGACAAGATGAACCGAATGGTCAATATCTGGAATCAGTACCAGTGCATGGTGACATTCAATATGAGCCGTTCTGCTTCTTACTTTGAGAGTGGTATCGGTCGTGGTATGGGCTTCCGTGATTCTAACCAGGATCTGCTCGGCTTCGTGCATCAGATTCCGGACAGAGCAAGAGAACGTCTGATTGATCTGGCATCCACACAGTTCGAGGACGGCGGCTGTTATCATCAGTATCAGCCCTTGACGAAAAAAGGCAACGACGAAATCGGCGGCGATTTCTCTGATGATCCGCTCTGGATGATTCTCTCTGTTGGTGCTTACATCAAGGAAACTGGTGATTATGGCATCCTGGACGAGCTTGTGCCTTATGATAATGACATATCCAAGGCTCAGCCGATGATGCACCATCTCAAACAGAGCTTTTACAGAGTTGCCAACATGACAGGTCCTCACGGACTGCCGCTTGCAATGCGTGCAGACTGGAATGACTGCATTAATCTTTCCTGCTGGAGCGAAGAACCCGGTGAATCTTTCCAGACTTCTACTTCTCCGAAATACGGCGATGAAAAATATTCCAGAATCGCAGAATCCCTCATGGTTGCCGGTCTGTTCACTTATGCAGGTCCTGCCTATGTAGAACTCTGCAAATACAAGGGTGACATGGAAGAAGCAGAAAAAGCACAGGCTGAAATTGACAAGATGAAAGATAACATCATGAAACACGGCTTTGATGGGGAATGGTTCCTCCGTGCTTACGACGACGAAGGCAAGAAAATGGGATCTTCTGAATGCGAAGAAGGCAAGATCTTCATTGAACCACAGGGCTTCATGGTCATGTCCGAAGTCGGCAAGGATGTCGGTGCAGACATCAAGGCTCTGAATTCCATTGATAAATACCTCAATTCTGAGCATGGTCTTGTGCTGAATAATCCGGCATTTACAAAATACTATGTTCAGTATGGTGAAATTTCTACTTATCCGGCAGGCTACAAGGAGAATGCAGGTATCTTCTGCCATAATAACGCATGGATCATCTGTGCAGAGGCTTATGCCGGCAGAGGTGACAAGGCTTTTGAATATTATTCCAAGATTGCCCCGGCTTACAGAGAAGAAAAATATTCTGAACTCCACAGAACAGAACCCTATGTCTATGCCCAGATGATCGCCGGAAAAGATGCGGCTCGTCATGGTGAGGCAAAGAACAGCTGGCTGACTGGTACAGCAGCATGGAATTTTGTGGCAGTTTCTCAGTACATCCTTGGCGTCATCCCGGATTGGAATGGTCTGAAAATTGATCCGTCTATTCCGCATGAGTGGGATGGTTTCACGGCAGAACGGCAGTTCCGTGGTGCTACTTACAAGATCACTGTCAAGAATCCGGATCATGTCAACAAGGGCGTTGTGTCCATGACCGTGGATGGCGAGGCAGTGGACGGCAATGTCATCCCTGCGAAGGAAGCCGGCACAGTTCACGAAGTTGTTGTAACACTTGGCTAATGAAAATAATGCGCCTCGTGTCTCAGGACATGAGGCGTATTTTTTTACTTGAAAATCTACTAATCCTATGGTATAATAGTAATATAATAAATAGAATATAAAAAGGAGATTGCATATGAAAATTTCAACCAAAGGCAGATATGCGTTAAGAATGGCACTGGATCTGGCAGAACATCAGAATGAAGGTTATATCTCTCTGAAAGAGATCGCCGGACGACAAGAAATTTCCAAGAAATACTTGGAACAGATCGTTCCATTGCTCAGCAAAAGTGGTCTGCTCCGGACAAATCGGGGCAACCGTGGCGGCTATATGCTGGCAAAATCTGCGGATGTGATGACTGTCGGCGAGATTCTCCGGGCAACAGAGGGCAATCTTGCGCCGGTTTCCTGTCTGGAATATCCTGAAAATACCTGCTTTCGTGCAGAGGAATGCGCTGTATTGTATATCTGGGAGGGTCTGCACAAAACAGTATGCGAGTATCTGGATCATATCACGCTCCGGGACATTCTGGAGCATAATCATGCGCATATTCCGGGGGGCGACTACTGCATTTAATACGTTCCACGTGGAACATTCACGCTTCGTAAATGATCTGTAATCCCAGATGTGATGACTGTCGGGGAGATTATCCGGGCAACAGAGGGCAATCTTGCGCCGGTTTCTTGCCTGGAATATCCCGAAAATACCTGCTTTCGTGCAGAGGAATGCGCTGTATTGTACATCTGGGAGGGTTTGCACAAAACAGTATGCAAGTATCTGGATCGTATCACGCTCAGGGACATCCTGGAACATAATCATGCGCACATTCCGGGGGGCGACTACTGCATTTAAATGTTCCACGTGGAACATTCACGCTTCATAAATGATCTGTAATCCCGGATGACAGTCTGAAAACGCATCCGGGGCAATCCGGATCCGTCCCGGATGATTCCGGATTCTGACCGTCTTCAGATGCCGGCATCTCTGGAATGCTGCTTCTTTGATCTTCCTGACCTGTCCGGGAATGATGATTGTTTCCAGATTCTCACACCCCCAGAATGCAAAAATATCAATCAATCCAATTTTTTCGGGAATCCGGACAGCTTGCAGGCTCTTGCATTTGCAGAATGTAAATTCTCGTATCACGGTCAGATTTTCCGGGATAATAATTGCCTGGAGATTTTCACATGCGTGAAACGCATAGCTCTCTATTTCGGTGATCTGCCGTGACATCCGGATCGTTTGCAGATTTTCACAGAAACCAAATGCAGAATTTCCGATTTTTCTGACTGTCCCCGGCATCTGTACGGCGAGGATCTCCCGGCAGTCATCAAATGCGAATGCTGAAATTTCGGTGACACCGCCAGGAATGATAATTTTAGTTTCCGGCGTAAAGCGGTTTTGTCGGTAATGCCGCAGGATGCCATTTTCAATAATAAAGCTCAAATTCGTGACTTCCTTTCTGATAAAATCAGGATTTTTTTAAATTTAATATTTTGAACTGAAACGTTCCACATGGAACATCCCCTAATTATTTCTCCTGTAATCTTAATTGGATTTGATAATTTTATTGTAACATAAATTCTGGCATAAGTCAATCCGGATTCTGCATATTCCTAAAGAATTTTGCATAGAATGTAGTAAATTCCTGACAGGAGGTTTCCAAAATGAAAGAAGGCAACAGCTTTACTGCACCGGAAGAACAGCATACTGTCATCATGGAAAACCGGAAGACGCTCCGCATTGCCGGTATCACCGACATTGACAGCTTTGATGAACGTGAAATTGTACTATATACGAAAATGGGCGAACTGACGATTACAGGACGAGACTTACATATTAATGCCATCAGCATTGAAAATGGTAATATGTCTGTAGAGGGTGATATCTGGTCGCTCCAATATGGTGACAAAGACAAGCAGTCACCAGTTTCCATGCTCGGCAGGCTGTTCCGGTGATGAGATTGGAATTGCTGACCAAAACATTGGAGACGATCCGGACAGTAGACGAAGAGTTAGGATTATTTGTCTGTTCTGTCCTGTTAGGACTTCCGGCAGGTGTATTGCTGGATTTACTGCGACTGTTGCGGAAACTGATTCCCCATCATGTTATATTTCTGGCGTGTGAAGATATTTTTTATCTGATCTGTCTGAGTTTTCTGATTCTGTGCTATACAAGTGCATTCGGTGGCGGTGACTTCCGGGTCTATTATAGCATCGGCTGTCTGCTAGGACTGCTATTGTATTATATTACAATCGGGTCATTTCTGATGAAATGCAGTGATCTGATTCTGAAGCCGGTACACTGGATTTGGGATCATTTTATATGTATTTGTATCAAACTTAAGTTAAGTTTTGTGAAATGCGCCAAAAAATCCGGATTGCAGAAGAAAAATTCACAAAACGGCTTGCCAAAACCATCCCAAAAGGTGTATAATAAAAATAGTCGAAAAAAGTATGCAAAGCATGCCAGGCATGCGCAGAATCAGAAGAAAGCGGGGAAGTCACATGCGGAGCGAAACAAAACATAAATCCGGATCAGCCACCCGGACGCTGATTCACATTGCATTGGTGTTGTTTGTGATTTTTTGTGCCGTTTCGATCATCCGGACGCAGAATGCGATTGTAGAACAGCGGCAGGCATTGGAAGAATTAGAAGAGCAGGTAGATGTGCTTGCGGCGGAAAATGAAGAATTAGCCGCCTTGATTGCATCCGATGACATTGGTTCTTACATGGAGAAACTGGCATTAGAAAGTGCAGGGTATGCGTATCCGGATGAACGGCGCTATTATGACACATCACGGAAATAATTATTTTTTAAATTTTAATTCTGAAAAGCAGGAGGATTTTTTGCTGTATGCTGGAAATGGGAAAAGTTTATGAAGGCAAGGTCAAGGGAATTACAAATTATGGTGCTTTTGTGGAAGTACCGCAGGAGGAGGGAAATCCGGTCACGGGAATGGTACATATTTCCGAGGTAGCGAATGTATTTGTCAATGACATTCATGATTTTCTGACAGAGGGGCAGGAAGTGAAAGTAGTTGTCCTGCAAGTGAACGAACAGGGCAAAATTGCCATGTCGATCCGGAAAGCGATGCCGAAAGAGGAGTGCAGACCGCAGAAGAATTATTCCTCCCGGCAGAGACGGGAGCGAGGTACAGTCTGGGAAGGTAGCAAGGCGCAGAAGCAGGATTCTGAGATGTCCTTTGAAGATATGATGAACCGTTTCAAGCAGAACAGTGAAGAACGGATCAGCGACATCAAGCGCATCACTGACCGGAAGAACCGTTCCCGGAGACGTGCGAAATAGAAATAAGAGAGATCCCCTGTAGATAAATTACAGGGGATTTTTAATATTTAGATGTTCCACGAGGAACATACAGAAACAGCATGCCGGAATAGCATACCGTTTCCAGATATATCACCACTTTCCAAGAAATTAAGCAGAAATAGACCGGTGAGAACGTGAAGAATTTC
>CAMWJT010000082.1 GCA_947174625.1 uncultured Ruminococcus sp. | reverse complement strand
GGCATGGATTATACAGAGACAAAAAAGCAGTTTGCAAAATTTTTAAATTAAATTTTAAAACAGCATTTTGAGCGATAAATCGGCAGAATCCGAAATTTGAGAAAATAATCGCAGGAATAGTCTTGACAAATGGCAAAAAATTCAGTATGATATATATATTAAGAAATTTTTTTGTCCGGAGGTTTTTGTTATGTTTGCTGATTTTGCTAAAATTCATGTGCCTGTTCGCAATGCTTATGATATTATTCTCAGACGTGGTCTGCTTGCGGAATGCGGTGCTTTGATCCGTGATCTGAAGCTGACTTCTGCACAGCATTTTGTGATTATCACAGATGACAATGTCGATCAGTTTTATTCTGAAACTGTGATCCGTTCTTTGCAGGAAGCCGGATTTCAGGCTGAAAAATTTGTATTCCCTCATGGAGAATCTTCCAAAAGTGCAGAAAATTTATTAAAAATTTATGCGTTCCTGTGTCAGCAGGAAATCACCCGGAGCGACTGCCTGATTGCTTTAGGCGGCGGCGTTGTCGGGGATATCACCGGATTTGCAGCAGCAACGTTCCTGCGGGGCATTTCGTATATCCAGATTCCGACTTCTCTGCTGGCGCAGGTGGATTCTTCCGTTGGCGGAAAGACGGCGATTGACTTACCAGAGGGCAAGAACCTGGTCGGCGCATTCAAACAGCCCTGTGCTGTCCTGTGTGATTTTGATGTCCTGAAGACTCTGCCACGTGAATTTTTAATTGACGGCATGGGCGAAGTGATCAAATATGGCATGATTGCAGATCCGAATCTGTTCCGGAAATTAGAAACTTACGACCTGGACAGCATCGCAGAACATTTTGAAGAAATCATTCCGGCATGTATTCAGATCAAGCGTGATGTCGTAGCAGAAGACGAACTGGACAACGGTCTGCGGATGATTCTGAATTTCGGACACACGCTCGGACATGCCATTGAAGCATATTATCATTACGGGACGTATACACACGGCTGTGCAGTTGCCGCTGGCATGTGCTTGGTGACGAAATACTGTGGCAATCCGGAGGACTACGCCCGTTTGAACGCCTGTGTACGCCGTTATCAGCTCCCGACAGATGCGGATCTTGCTGTCTCAGTTCAGGACTTAATCCCCCTGTGTGGCAGTGACAAGAAACGTGCCGGACAGGATTTGCGATATATCGTCTGCTCTCCCATCGGGACGGCAAAAATCCGCCGGGACACACTGTCAGAATTCCGGAAAAATTTTCAAAAAAATAATTAAAATAATTTCTGAAAGGAATGTATTTTTACAATGAATATAGAAATTCAGCCGCATAAGCTGATCGGTACTGTTAAAATTCCATCGTCCAAAAGCATGGCACACAGGATGTTGATTTGTGCGGCGCTGAGCAAGGGCATTTCTGAGATCTCAGAAATTGATAGTTCCAAAGATATTGAAGCGACTATATCCGTCATGCAGGCGCTCGGTGCTGTGTTTGAATTCCGGGAAGCAGAACACAAAATAATTGTGACTGGCATCCAGGACATTCCCGGACAGGCACATGCAGATTGCAATGAGAGTGGCTCAACTCTCCGGTTTCTGATCCCAGTTGCTGCTGCGCTCGGTGTAGAGACAACATTCACCGGACAGGGCAGACTTCCGGAACGTCCGATTACACCTTATATCCGGGAACTCACAAAGAAAAATATCAGATTCCAGAATCAGAAAATCCCATTCACGATACAAGGCAAGTTGCAGCCCGGCAGATTTGAACTCGAAGGCGATATTTCTTCCCAATTTATCACGGGTCTGCTCCTGGCACTCCCTCTGCTCCGTGAAAGATCTGAAATTATTCTCACTTCTCCGCTCCAGTCCAAGCCTTATGCAGACATGACAATCCAGTGTATGCAACAGTTCGGTGTCAGCATCAAGGAAAAAAACGGAAATTATTATATATCCGGCACACAGCAGTATCATGCGCAGAATCTCTCCGTAGAAGGCGATTTTTCTCAGGCGGCATTTTTTTACGTTGCCAATGCAATAGGCAATCAGGTGATCTTGCAGAACATCCCGGAGACATCCACCCAGGGAGACCGCAGAATCGTTGAAATTATCGAAAAAACCTGTTATCATCAGAAAACAGCAGAAGATATTTCAGAAACTGTATCTGAAATCAATGCAAGAGACATCCCGGATCTCGTGCCGATTCTCGCCGTGCTTGCCACATTCTCTGAAAGACCAACCCGGATTATCGGTGCAGAACGTCTCCGGATCAAAGAGAGTGACCGGCTCGCAACAACGGCATCCATGCTGAACACACTCGGCGGCAATGTCAAAATTCTCCCGGACGGTCTCGAAATCCAGCCTGTGGATTCTCTCCACGGCGGAACAGTAGACAGTGCCGGAGATCACAGAATTGCCATGTGTGCGGCAATTGCTGCCACCAGGGCAACAGAACCGGTTACAATTCTCGGCGCTGAATGCGTTGCAAAATCCTATCCCGCATTTTTTCAGGATTATCAGAAATTAGGAGGAAAAATTCATGGCATCCATCTGGAATAACCGGCTTGCCGTTTCCATTTTCGGCGAAGCAAAAGGACCTGCGATCGGCATTACAATTGATAATCTCCCGGCAGGAGAATATATTGACACGGAGCAACTCCGGGATTTTTTACTGCGTTACCAGGAATTTACAAATAATTCTCCCAAAAATTCTAATTCCGGAGATTTTCATCAGATCATGTCCGGTATTCTCAATGGACGGACAACCGGTTCTCCCTTGTGTGCTTTCATTCAGAATACAGAACAGATCAGTGATACTGTTTCGCAGATCAACCGTCTGCCCCGACCCGGACAGGCAGATTATACCGGAACGCTCCGTTATCGTGGATTCAACGACATCCGGGATGGCGGTCATCTGGGGACGGCAATGACTGCGCCATTGTGCTTTGCAGGCGCTGTCTGTGGTCAGATCCTGGAACGTCGTGGCATCTATACCGGAGCGCATATCCAGGAAATCCACGGCATCAAAGATAAAAATTTCTCTCATACGGATGTCACCAAAGAAGATATTTTAGCCGTCCGGCACAAAAAATTTCCTGTGATTAAAAATGCAATCGGGAAAAAAATGCAGGAAGATCTGCAAGCCGCAGCAGAGGGCGGTGAGACGCTCGGCGGTGCGATTGAATGCGTCTCCGTGAATGTCCCTGCCGGTATCGGTTCGCCTGTCTTCAACGGTCTGGAAAACACTATCGCACAATTATTATTTGCACTTCCGGATATTCGTGGTCTGGAATTCGGCGCAGGTTTCCAGGTCACAGAAATGACCGGCAGTCAATGCAATGATAATTTTTACATAGACGATCATGCGCATATCAATACAGCTTCCAACACGCACGGGGGAATTCTGGGGGGCATTTCTTCCGGGATGCCGATTATTCTGCGTGCAGCGTTCAGACCATCCGCCAACATTGCAAAACCACAGAAAACAGTCAATCTGTCCAGTATGCAGACGGAATCTTTTCAGACAGAATCCGCAAACGGAACTTGTCTTCTGCCGAAACTTGTTCCCTGCGTAGAATCTGCTGTGAATATCGCCTTATTATCGCATATGCTGGATTATCCGCATTTTTGCTGATAATGCAAGCCTGAATCAGAAAGAATCAGAAAGAAGGGAAAAAATTGCGTGATGAGAATCTGAAAAAGATCTCCGGACTGGCTGACCGCACTGTTGCAGACACCACAACTGCCAACATCCTGCTTTGTTATACACTCGAACAGATCGGTGAACCGATTGACAGTGAATTGCTGTATGATATTGCCGTTTCCAGTGGAATTATTAATTATTTTACGTTTCAGGAAGCGCTTCAGATCATGGAAGAAACCGAAGTTGTAACGATCATTCCCCAGGAACACGGCGAAAAAAGTTATTCTATCACAGAAAAAGGTCTGGAATCCGCACAGCGTTTACAACATCTTGCCGGAAAGTCCTACCGGGAACGGATTATGAAAACGGCAAGCGTGGCGCTCAAACGTCACAAGAATGAAGAACAGATCAAAGTTTCCTATGAACCGATCTCCCAGGGGTGTCATCTGCATGTGAAAATGCTGGATCATCAACTGACATTACTGGAATTGACGTTGTTCACACCGGATGAATACCAAGCCAAACTGCTCGGCGAAAAAATCCTGACAAATCCGTCAGCATTGTACCATGATGTCATGCAGGCAGTCATGCCAAAAGAATAAAATTAAAATAAATAAAAATACTGCAAGCTGATCTGAATTCACTCAGTTTGCAGTATTTTTAATTATAAAAAGCCTCTCCCGAAGGAAAGGCTTTTTTTAGAATCAGATCGCTTATTCTGTGGTATTCGGTCTCGGACCAATTGCCTCGGTGTATTTTGGCAACGGCTTATTAAGCAGTACATACCAATCAGGATCAAGATTTGCGCCGAAATCAGCTGCATAGACGAGAACCTTTGCAGCGTCTGCTGCATTGATTGCTTCGCCGCCGTTTGTGCTGTCCAGAATGTTGCTTGTTGCACCATGATCTTCGGACTCGTCTGTGACATCACTCAGGAAGTATACGAAATTCTCAAGTGCTGTTGCGGATTCTTCGCCCTCAGCCTGGATTGCGGTAATCATATCACTGGTAACTGTCAGAATATTTGGGTCAAGATTTGCACCGAAGTCAGCAGCGTAAACCAGATCTTTCGCCGCATCGTATGCGTTGACTACGCCATTGAGGTCAGTATCACCCTTTACGCCGATGTAAACATCGCCCGTAACGATCGGACTGCCGTCATAGAGTTTTTCAACGTCATTCTGTTCTTTCTCCACAAGTTCGCCAGTTTCGGCATCCAGTGTCGTAAACGTGGTAGAAAGTGTGAATGCAATTTTTTCCTTGAAGAATGCGATACCCTCGGAGCCGTCCAGATTCGGCGCTACCTTTGTATCAAAGATTGCCTTCGGACTTTCCAGTGTTGCATCTTTCAACTTAAATTCAATCTTATCCAGGTCAGCAACTGTCCATTCTGCTTCTTCTGTCAGAGCCGGATCGCTGTAAACCGGACGAGCCATCAGTGTACCGATGGAAATCAGGTCTTCTTTCAGCAGTCCATCGCCGATGAACGTTCTATGATCGTGTGAGAAGTAGAATTTAGACAGAGATTCCAGGTTATACTGAAATTCGATCTGTTCCTTGGTAACGCCATCCGGAATAACCAGGATAGAGCCATTTTCTTCCGTAATATCAAACGTATCGAGATTTCTGTTGTGTGCCTCTACATCGCCGTCAAACTCAACCGCATATTTACCCGCTGGGATATCCTCTGGCAGATCAAACGTCAGATAGAGGATAACGGCATTGTTATAACCTACAGAATCGCCATTCAGATTCGTAGCAGCGATTTCCATACCATTTGCCTGAATGGTCATTTCTGAGTAAGCACTACCGCTTCTGAGATTTGTCGGATTAAATACAGGGCCATCCTGAACTTTAATCTTGAAGTCATACAAATTATATGTCAATGCTTCTGCAATGTCAGCAGATACGGTAATCGGCACTTCTACCGGGTGACCAGCCACACCGTCTACCTTGCCAATTGTCCATGTTGCTTTGTATTCATGGTGCGGCTTGACAGCCCCACTGGTAGAAGTTGTTGTTGTTTCCTCAGGTTCAGGTACTTCTGTTGTCGTGGTTGTTTCGTCAGAAGATTCCGGCGGTGCTTCTGTTGTTGTCGTTGTTTCGTCAGAAGATTCCGGCGGTGCTTCTGTTGTTGTCGTTGTCTCGTCAGAAGATTCCGGCGGTGCTTCTGTTGTTGTCGTTGTCTCGTCAGAAGATTCCGGCGGTGCTTCTGTCGTCGTTGTTGTCTCGTCAGAAGATTCCGGCGGTGCTTCTGTCGTCGTGGTTGTTTCAGGTGCAATTACCTCAATCCAACCAGGCTGTTGTGCAGGATCCAACAGGGACATGTTAATATCATAAACTGACAGTTCTTCGAATGTCAGCGGATATTTGCCCGGTTCTGTCGGTGCTGTAAATGTTACATTGAATACAACTGCGCCGTCTGCTGTCAGCATCAGGTTTTCGCCGAGTTCTACGT
>CAMWJT010000081.1 GCA_947174625.1 uncultured Ruminococcus sp. | reverse complement strand
TGAGGGCGGCTCCGGGAGAACCCCGGAGGAGTGAAAATCTCATGAGACTGCTATGCTGTCAGTCGTTTCTGTTGTTCCGTTCCGTGACGGGTTCTGAGAAAAATATCACGGATCGTCTGAAGTAAATTATTTATTTGAATCAGACGAAGGCAAACAAACTGATTTACGGCGGTTTGCGGTCAACTGTGAACCGCCGTTATCTATACATATCACAAACCAGATTGCAAAAAAAGGAGATTTACAGAATGAAGGACAATCAGAAACGGTGTGACAGCCGTAAACAGACAAAGAACAAAAATCCGACCATGCAGAGTCTTCCTCTGCCGAAAACGCACAGATGTTACGGATGTGTCTGGTATCCCAGAGACACCGGAATTTTATACTGTCCGTTTCAGAGCTGTGTCAGATACAGGAAAAGTTTTTCAAATGGAGAGAAAAAAAGAGATGCTTAGACGTGGAGAGATTTATTATGCTGATTTGCACGGTGTGGTCGGTTCGGAACAGGGCGGCATCCGACCGGTGCTGATTGTGCAGAATGATGTCGGGAATCGGTACAGTTCGACAACGATTATTTTACCAGTTACCTCGGCATGGAAAAAGTCTCTGCCGACACATGCTGAACTTGCTCCTGGATGCGGACTGAACCGACATTCCATGGTACTGGCAGAGCAGATAAGGACAATTGACCGCTGTCGGCTTCTGGATTATGCCGGATATTTATATCCGAAAGAAATGCTGTCCGTGGACAGGGCAATTTTAACAGCACTGGGGGTGAATAAAAGTGAAACAATACGGACAGGCTGAGTATGTGTGGTACATCATCGAAAAGTTTATCAACACCAGAATGATGATGCTGACTGCCGCACAGAAAGAGCAGTTAAAGCAGAAATGCCGGACAGAGGTGTTCGGGAAATATGCTTCTGCCAGAGAACTGGAGGTTTCAGCATGATAGGATTTATTCTCGGAACTTTTTTCGGCAGTATTGTCGGTATGACAGCGACCTGTTTGTGTGTTGCCGCACGACAGGCAGACTGCAGGATGAACTGCACAGATTCTGAGGAAAAATTTTAGTGGGTTTGGTGATTCCATTTTTTCATATTTTATGGTATGATTGGATTGAAAGGAGGCGTTTTTATGCCGAAGGTAACAATAATACCACCGACCAGACAGGACGAAGCCAGAAAAATCAGAATAGCGGCATATTGCCGAGTGTCAACTTCTTCGACGGAACAGCACAATTCATTCCTTGTGCAGACAGAATACTACCGGAATAAATTTCAGCATTCCGATACGGAAATTCTGATTGAAATATACGCTGATGAGGCTGAAAGCGGCACAAATGATATGCGTGAAAATTTCAGAAGAATGATAAAGGACTGTCACCGTGGTAGAATCGACCGGATCTATACGAAATCTGTCAGCAGATTTGCTAGGAATACAAAAGACTGTTTACAATATGTCCGTGAACTCAAGACAATCGGCGTGTCAGTCGTATTCGAGAAGGAACGCATCGACACGGCACAGCTGACTGATGAAATGATGCTAACCATCATGAGCGGACTGGCGCAGGAAGAATCTGTTTCCCTGTCAAAGAATCTGAAATGGAGTATCCGTCGGAAGATGCAGAACGGTACTTATAAGTCTCCAAATGCACCTTATGGATATGTGCTGATTGATGGAAAACTGATGATTTCAGAACCAGAAGCAGATGTTGTCCGGCAAATATTTGCATGGTATCTGAACGGATATGGTGTATGGCAGATTATGCAGATGCTCAATCAAGCCGAAATTCCTACAAGTAAAAATCTTGAAAAATGGGGGAAAGCACATGTCCGTTATATTCTGGATAATGAAAAATATACCGGGGATTCTGTCTACCAGAAGAATTATACAACAGATACTGTGCCGTTCAGAACAAAGAAAAATTATGGGCAGCTTCCAATGTACTATGTTTCTGGCACACATGAGGGCATCATTTCAAAAGAGATCTTTGAAAAGGCACAGGCTCTGACCGCTGCCAGAAAACAGGCGATACCATACACAAAAATGCAGTATTATCCGCTAACAAAAAAAATGATATGTGCATACTGCGGAAAGAAATTCGGAAGATGCATTAAGAAAAAAATCAGAATATTCTGGATTTGTGCTACACACAACAAGAATGCGGAAAGTTGTCCCAATCTTGCAATTGAACAAGATATCATATATGAAGCATTTATCCGAATGTTCAATAAATTATATTTTCATTATCGGACAATTCTGCTGCCGATGCAGCAAAGCCTGTCAGAACTGAAAAGCAGGGTATTTTCAAAAAATGTTCATGTATTGGCTATTCAGACAGAAATTGCAAATCTCAGAGAGCAGAATCATGTACTTGCCACGCTTCTGACAAAAGGATTCCTGAGCAGTGAAAAATATCAGGAACAGTCTGCCGGACTGCATACCAGAATCGCAAAATTACAGAAAGAACTGTTCCAGCTGACCTGTGCAGATGCAGAAGATGACATGCTGGAACAACTTTCTGTACTTATCAGTTATTTTGAAAACCGACAGGAAAAAATGACGGAATTTCAAGAAAATACATTTTCAGAGCTTGTTGATAAAATCATTGTAAAAAGCAGGAGTGAACTAAGATTCTGTTTGATTGGCGGTTTACAGTTCACAGAATATATATGATAGAAAGGAGTAAAAATTATGGCTAAAAATCGTATCATTCCGTTCGGATACCGGATAGAGGACGGTCAGATTCTGATTCACCCGGAAGAACAGAAAGCCGTTGTATATATTTTCAGTGAGTATCTGAAAGGCAGACCAATGTCTGAAATTGCTTCAGAAATTCAGATTCCCTACAAAGAGGATATGCCGTGGTATGATTCCATCATATGGCGAATTTTGACAAATCAGGCTTACTGCGGAAAGAGAGCCTATCCCTCTATTATTACGGAAGAAATGTTTAGCAAAGCGACAGAAATCAGGATGTCAAAAGGCTATACCACACACAGAATTCCGGCTGAAATCGCTGATATACGGTATATGACATACTGTAAGGAATGCGGACAGATTCTATTCCGAATTGCTTATCGTCCCGCATATACCAAATGGGATTGTCACACAAAGGCATGCAGTAAATTCAGTTTCAGGCTGAGAGACAGCGAATTATTCACAGCGATTCTGGATATTCTGAATATTGTGATTGCAAATCCGAATTTGATAAACAGAGATATTCCAGAGAAAAGTTATTCTCCGAATCAGGAAATTATTCGTCAGCAGAATGAAATCCGCCGGATGATGGAAAATGCATCCTTCAATTATGAACATATTAAATCTAAAATTTATCAGCTCGCTGAAATGAAATATACATGCTGTGAATATAACGATATTTCGCAGAAAACAGAAGAACTGAAATCTCTACTGCTACAGACAGAAAAACAGAATATACTTGATGTCGGCTTACTGAAATCCTGTGTCCGCAGGATCTTGGTAAGCCATTCCTGTACCATAGAGATAGAATTTATCAATGGTGCGATTATCAATGAAAGGGGCGAAAAAACATGAATACAGCACCGAATGTCAGAATCATTCCTGCAAAACCGCAGACTGTGAATGGAAAGAATCAATATCAACAATTGAGAGTAGCTGCATATTGCCGAGTCAGCACAGATACTTTAGAGCAATTGAATTCCTATCAGGTGCAGATTGCATATTATACTGATTATATCAACAGCAACAAGGACTGGACGCTTGTCGGGATATTCGCTGACGAGGGTCTGAGCGGCACAAGTACAAGAAAAAGAAAAGAATTCAACCGCATGATTCGACTGTGCAGACAGAAGAAAATTGACCTGATTCTCTGCAAGTCAGCATCACGATTCGCTCGGAATACAGTCGACTGTTTAGAGTATATCAGGGAACTGAAAGCACTCGGAATTGGTGTCATATTTGAAAAAGAGGGACTGAACACGCTTACAGAATACAGCGAATTTTTACTGGCTCTGCACAGCAGTTTTGCACAGGCAGAATCGGAATCGATCAGTAAAAATATATCGCTTGGTGTGCAGATGTCTTTCAAAGAAGGCAAAGTCCGGTACAATTACAAAATGTGGCTCGGCTACCGTAAAGGTGAGGATGGCAAACCCGAAATCATACCCGAAGAAGCCGAAATTGTCAGACTGATATTCCGACTGTATCTTGATGGCATGTCTACACAGAGCATTTCAAACTATCTTGCAGAAAACAATATTTCCAATAAACAAGGAAAACCAGAATGGCGGCATGATATAATTCTCCGAATGCTGAAGAATGAAAAATATGCTGGAGATGCCCTGCTTCAGAAAACTTATACAGCTGACTGTCTTTCTCATAAAGTGATGAAAAATCACGGAGAACGTCCAATGTATTATGTATCAGACTGCCATCCGGCGATCATCGACAGAACAACATATAATCTGGTACAACAGGAGATGAAACGCAGAGCTGCCAAACGGCGGGTCAGCGACAAATGTGTGACCGAACAGGGAAAATATTCAAGCAAATATGCTTTGACGGAACTGCTTATTTGTGGAGAATGCGGTACACCTTATCGTCGTGTGACATGGAATATTCATGGCAGAAAGGCAATTGTATGGCGATGTATCAGCCGACTTGATCACGGAAACCGATACTGCAAGAACTCACCAACAATTCATGAAGATCCACTTCACAGGGGAATTATACAAGCCGTGAACGAATATCACAACTGTGCAGACGAAATAGCAGATATACTAAGATCCGGAACAGAAGCTGTTCTGACCGGACAAATACATGGTGAAATTTCAGCGGCAGAGAAACGGCTCACTGAAATTGATGAAGCCCGTCAGAGCATGATAAATCTGATTGTCAGCGGTGCAGTCGGGAGTGATTCACTGGATGATGAATTTCGGAAACTGCATGATGAAGAAGAAACACTCCAGGAAACACTGAAAACGCTCAGGACACAGAATACTGCCAATGATGCAGTGCAGAAACAGCTTGATATGGCGATTTCAGAAATATCAGACGAGAATTTCAGAATGACAGAATTTGATGATGTGACGGCACGGCACGTTCTGGAATGTGTCAGAGTAATCGACAAAACACATATTCAGGTGGTTTTCAAGGGCGGTCATGAATCCAGAATAGAAATTGATAAAAAATAATTTTACATAACAGCTTGCTCTGGCAGGCTGTTTTTTATTGAAAGTAATCAAGAAAAAAAGAGATAGATTGTACACCATATCCATATTTTAGAGAAAGACGCTGTAAAGCAAAAAGAGTGGTTGAAATCACTCCGGACTGCTTTCCGTGAGCAGACACAAGCCCCACAGACGAGCTGCGAAGAAAAAATCGCAGAAGTATACGATGGCAAAGAAAAAGCCAACAGAAACGATTCTGACGGCAGTTTTGCATACGAAGAAGAAACAGAAAAAATGATTGATTTCAGTGATTGGAGTGAAGTAAATGGAAAAGAAATATTATATTGCTTACGGCAGTAATACTTGTGCAGAACAGATGCAACGGCGTTGTCCGGATTCCAGACTGATCGGCACAGCAATGCTGGATGGATTTGAACTGGAATTTAGAGGAGCAGCCACCATTGTTCCAAAGTGTGGCGCACAGACTCCCGTGCTGATATGGGAAATCTCAGAACTGGATGAAATCCGACTGGATGTCTGCGAAGGGGTTCACAATGATGTCTACCGGAAAGAAATACAGGAATTTGAAATTGGCAGCAGAAAAATTTCCGGCATGATGTATGTGAAGAACGGCGGACAGATCAGTCCTCCAAAAAACAGCTATGTACAGCGGATGCTCCAGGGATATGAACAGAATGGCATGGATGTGAAATATATTCATGATGCGATCCTGAAAGCATTTCATGCACAGATAGATTTTCACGAAGAACAGGAAGAATCCGAAAATATGAATTTTATGCAGAACTGAGGTGCTGACATGATGCAGTATGAAGAATTTTTTATCAGACTGATCCCGGAAACCCTGATGCGGCAGAATGAAAACGGAACTGCGGATGTCCGTGATGGATTTCTGATTGAAATTCTGGATTCAGAAAATAGTCCTGTTACT
>CAMWJT010000080.1 GCA_947174625.1 uncultured Ruminococcus sp. | reverse complement strand
ATAATAATTAGTAATCAAAATTTTTTTTAAAATTCAGAAAAATTCAGAAAGGTGTTTGCATATATGGGAGAGAAAACACAAGAAAAAAAACAAAAATCCGGCGCAGGTGCAAAATTCCTGGACATCCTGGCGGCTTTCGTTCTGCTTGCCGGGGTCGGTTACGGCGGTTATTACCTGGTTCAGCAGAGAGTGGAAATCAATCAGGAAACAAATTATATTGCAGAAGTCGAACCAACGACAGAAGCCGTCCCGGAAAGCAGAATTATTTTTGAAAATACCGAAATCCAGAATTCAGAAATTTACAACGGCAGTCTGATTCTGGTCAATAATCAGACGGAATTTCAAGGCGCAGAAGATGATTTAGTCAGTCTGTATGAATTCATGCTTGCCCAGGAACAGCCAATTAAAAGTTTTGGTGTCAGAGATGGAGAAGTGAAAGTCCGGCAGACCAATGCGGAGCATCTGATTCAGCTGTTTGAAACATTCTTTGCAGAGACTGGTGATGATAATATTGTCGTGCAGAGCGGTTATCGTTCCAAAGAACGACAGGAAGAATTATACAATCAGGATCTGGAATCCACAGGACTGGACTATTCTGAAAAAGTTTCAAAGCCGGGATTCAGTGAACATCAGACCGGGTGGAGCGTGGATCTGACACTTGCAGGCGGTGAATATGACGGAACGGGCGTTTATGACTGGATTGATCAGCATTGTTATGAATATGGCATGATTTTGCGCTATCCGGAAAACAAAACCGACATTACCGGGATCACTTATGAGCCGTGGCATTACCGGTATGTCGGCAGGGGACATGCTTATTATATCATGCAGAATGGTCTTTGTCTTGAAGAATATATGGAATTGATCCGGAATTATCCTTATGACGGCGAACATCTGGAGATTACGGATTATGACGGCAAACTCTATGAAGTCTTCTGGTATCCGGCGGACACAGTCAATGAGACGACAATGCTCCCGGTGCCTGGGGGATTGGATTATACAATTTCCGGCAATAACACAGATGGTTTCATTGTGACGGTGGACACAGGGGAATTTTCTGAAATTTCTGAGAATCCGGAAAATTCCGGGGATTCTGAGGATTCTGAAAATTCTGAAGATCCAGATAATTTGGAGTGATTTGTGAAATATTCACAGAAAAGTCATAAAAATTTGTCAGAAAAATAGAAATGTAACCGGAACGGCTTGTTATTTTCTTTTGTGTATGCTATAATAAAATAGAAAGATTTTGTATTTTTAAATAAGAGAGGTGGTGAGCCTGTATGATTTGTCCGAATTGTCAGTTGCAACAGCCGGATCATGTGCCTTTTTGTGCCAGGTGTCATTATCCGTTCCGTTCCCGGTCACAGGGCTTTTTTACCAAAACTTCACAGGGCTATTCCCGTGCAGATGCTTATGCGGCGATGCAGAGGGGAGGCTATCCGGCACAGCCGTCGCCTGTCCCTCCTGCGCAGAGCGTTCCCGGTTATCCGCAGACACAGCAGAATCAATACTATGTGCCGCCGCAAGCCAGTTATCAGAATAGCAATCAGAATTTAAATCAGAATTCCGTTCGGATGATGTACGATGCTACCGGAAATCCGGTCTATGTCCAGATTATGTATGATGCTGCCGGAAATCCGTTCTATGTGCAGATGATCCCGAAAATTGTCGGACAGGATGCACATGGCAATCCTATTTACACAATGGTACGGGCGAATACACCGCCAATCCCGGTGCAGAATCCTGTACAACAGAATCCGGTACAGTGTCCGCCGGCGCAACAGATTCCGCATCCGGCAAACCGGACGGCTCCGGCAGCTCCGGACTCTCCTTTTCAGGCATCTGCACGGCAGGAAGTACCGCCTGTCCCGGTTCTGCCGTCTCCGGATGAGATGCCTCTAGAACCAGAACATCCCGTCCCGGACAGACCGGCAATGCGTGCGACAGCGATTGCATACGCCATGTATGCGGCGAACCAGGAGCAGCCGGATGCGCAGAATTCCACAGGGTCTTATTTTTCCAGGACAAGACAGAATCAAAATCAGAATCAAAATTCAGATCCCACACAGAAATTGTATGAAATGCCGCTCAGTGCAGAAGAATTACTGAAAGAAGAAGCAGAAACGGCATTCGTTCAGGAGATTCCGGACGAAAAGACGCTTCTCCGGCAGGTGTTTGAACGGCAGGCAGGGTATTATCAGGAAAATCCGGAAGAATCAGAGACCGGGACAATTCGGATTGTAGTTTCTTCAGAGGAAATCACGAGTGTATCGCAGAGAAGTCTTTATCAGACGGGGAAGAAACCGCCGAGGGCGCAGATTGTGACAGCGACGCCGATTGCTGAGAATTCTGAGAAAAATCCGGAAAAAAATCCAGGAAAAAAACCGGAAAAATCCGAAAACGGCAATCGTCTGTTCGGCGGTAAGAAATCAAAAGAAGCAAGAGAACCCAGAAAAAAGCCGGTGATTGTGGATGCAGACGCATTTTTTGGAGACAGCAAGGGCAGGAGCGTGGAGATGCTCGGCGTGCGTGTGGATGGTACAGATGAGGACGTCCAGAGAAAATTAAAAGAAATGCGATACGGCGGCAAGAAGTCCATCCGTTCCATGGAAGCCGCTGACAAGGACTTAGATTTGCATGCCATGATTGAAGATCCGCAGACGAGTGATGCGGCTCGACGGGCATTAGAGGGCGAAGAAGTCAAGAAAGTCTATGATTCTCTGGAATCCGCAGAAATTGCCAAGGCACTGGAACAGTTGAATCAGGGAATATTTCCGAAAAAATTTTAACTAAGATTAGCAAAACATTTTCCGACTCTACAGTCGGGGGATGATATTAAAATAATGTCAACCGCAATCTTACCGGCTTTAGACGATGGGATTGCGGTTAACAAATGCACTTGACAAAAGTAAATATTTATGCTAAAATGTTCGATAAGAATGAAATTGAAAGGAAGAGTTGAGAAATGAAGAAATTAATATATCTCTTTATTGCGTTATTACTATCAATATGTATTGTGGGGTGCGATCAAACAGAGGATAGCGATAATCAGTCAGTAAAAGATTATTCCGAAGAATATGAGGTTTCTCCTTATGGAAATGAAGAAGAACTCGACAATTTGACAGATTTAAAAATTTCATTGCGTACAGAAAACGGCTTAGATTTGAAGCAGCTTTCTTTTTTAATCGAAAATACGTCTAATAACGAGTATCGATATTCACCAAATTATTTTGAAATAGAAGCTGAACAATCTGGCATTTGGTATTCGCTCAAGCAGCTTGATGACCCCACAAAGGATAAAGAAACAGATTGTATGATTAAACCCAATGAACAATTAATCTTAGAAACAGATGTCAAAAGTTTTTATGGAGAACTACCCGCTGGACACTATCGTTTGATTCAACAATTTGCTTTCTTTGAGAATGAGAGAGATTGGGATTATGACACATATAATTTATCTTGTGAATTTACAATCCGATAAAAAAATATCTGTTCCATAAGCAGGATATCACGAATTAATTTTTAAAAAATTTAAACATCAAAAAAGTTCAGTCCGGCAGAAGTTCCGCCGGACTGCTTGCTTTTTTTCTGAAAATATGCTAGAATAAAATAAATTAATAATTTTAATGATTAAGCATTTCTCTTTTTGTGGATGCTGTCTTCACTGATTTTAATCAGATTTAGGAGTGAGGAAGAATATTCCGGGTAAGTCTGGGACAGAATAGAAGTGGTTAAATATAACACTTCGGTATCACGTACGTAGTCGTTATCGCCGATGGGAATGCCACAGGATGCGGCTTTCACGTTTGCCTCACTCATGCTGATAATGGCACTTGCGTCGTCATTAGCGACAACTTTGTGGACGGAAAATAATTTCTGGTCGTTGTGGGGGTTGGCGTTGTAGATAATCCGGAATAATTTATAGACATTCAGCATTAAGTAAGAAGAAATTTCTTTAATTAATGTAATACTGTTTGCTTTCTGCGCAAGGGAATAGAGCAGACTGACGGAATTGTTGACGATTTTGCGGTTGAATGCCACAACTTCCGGACTGGGCATGCTGTTGTTGCCATCATCTTCGGGGATGTCCTCGACGGATATAATTCTGCCCTCCGGTTCGGGTGTCCGTCCAAGAAGATAATCGCAGGAGACGTTATAATAATCGGCGATTTTGACTAAGAAATCAAGTCCGCATTCCCGGATGCCTTTTTCATAATGGGACAACAGCGCCTGGGAGATGCCCAATTCTGCGGCAGCCTGTTTCTGGCTGATCTGTCTTTCTTTGCGCTGTAACGCAATAATACGTGGAAAATCTGAATTCATGATTTGATGGACTCCTTTCGGGTAATAAAAATAATCTTGCTATTTCTATTATAGTACAGATTATACAAATTGTAAAGTTGTGGAATCGTGGAAAAATTCGTGTTTTTTTTGTGAAATCTTGTGCAAAAAGCAGAGCCTCACAAAAGAAACAGTTCTGGTTTGTGAAAGTTTCATAAAAATTAAATTAATTTAAATTAATTTTTTTAAAACAGGAGGTTTTTGAATGAAAGGTTATCATCTGAGTCTGTACCGGCATGGACGGACAAAAGCGAATGACGAGGGAATCTATATCGGCAGTACGGATTTTTCCTTGTCGGACAAGGGTGCTGTGGAATTAAGTGGCAAAATGGATCTGTACGAATATCCGAGAGTGCAGAGAGTCTATAGCAGTCCCTTATTAAGATGTACGGAAACGGCGGAAATTTTATTTCCGGATGTGCCGTTATACTTAGCAGAAGATCTGAGAGAACTGAATTTCGGAAAATTCGAAGGAAAATCCGCATTGGAGCTACTTGCAAGCGATACTTACCGGGAAGACTACCGGACATGGCTCAAAGGCGGTTCGCCGGATCTGAAACCGCCGGAAGGCGAGAGCGTGGAAGAATTGTGCATCCGGAGTTACCGGGCATTATACCGGATTCTGATGGACATGATGGAATTTGATCTGCATCACTGCGCAGTCATTACGCATGCGGGCGTAATTAGTAATATGCTTGCCTGTTACGGACTGCCGAAAATTTCTCCGAAAGAACTGAACTGCGAACCGGGAGAGGGATTTGAAATCGTCCTGACGGCGCAGATGTGGCAGAGGGCGCAGGCTTTCGAGATTCTGGGGATGACGCCTTATTCTAAAGATTTTTAATTTAATTTTATTCCAGGGAGTGGATCATCATGAAAATGCGGGAGTTACGGCAGTTCACAAGGGAAACCATCCAGAGACGACCGGGCAAGGCGTGGGGCATTGCCCTGCTGTTGCCGGCTGTCTGGCTCGGCATGGAGCTGATCCCGGATGTATTGTCCGGGATTCTCTGGATGAAAGGCTTGCTCCTGCCGGAGAGATTCTTTTTCAGCCGTGAACCGTTCTGGATCGGATTTCTGATTTTATGGGAGATACTGCGCTTCTGTATCATGACCCCGGTTCTCTGTGGTGTTTGCAGTTGGTTCAGTTCCATGCTCGGATTTACCGGGAAAATTGTTCAGCCGTTCCGGGATTGTACATTTTTCTGGAATAGTCTGCGCTTTTTCGGGATGATCCGGATTCTGGAATTTTTCTCGCTGTTCCCTGTGATAATCGCATGCGTTTTGACAGTCGGCGCATTCCAGCAAAGCACGATGCAGGACGATGCCGGATTCTGGCTGTTCCTGGTGATCCAGTGTCTGTGTCTGTGTTTCTGGACGGCATATTTTGCGATCCGTTTCCGGGTGAATCTGCTGGCAACACCCCTGATGTTTCTGGAAGATCCCGGACGTTGCGTAAAATCTGTCGTTTCCGTCTGGAAAGTTATCAGATTATCCGGGAAGATTCTGGAACATCAGCACGGAAAATTACTGTTGATTTTGCTGACAAATTATCAATTCCGGGATTTTCTGACAATGCTGATTTTATTTTTACAGATCCGGATCCGGGAATATTTGCAGGAATATAATATTAATTAAATCTGTTAATTTTATTTACAAAAAATTTTCAAATTTTCGGTTGACAGATCCTGTAAACTATGCTATAATAGGGGAAGTCCAGAATTATTAAATACTGGAAGATGATATGCGCAGAAGCGAAAGGTTGCTGGCGGTTTGTCAGGTAATTTTCGTGGAGTATGTTCGGTCATGAACCGGACGGCAAGGAATGATGACACGGTATGTGCAGAGATTAACAG
>CAMWJT010000079.1 GCA_947174625.1 uncultured Ruminococcus sp. | reverse complement strand
GCAGAAATTGAAAAGAAAGAACTAAGTGCCATGAAAATATCAAAAAGCATAATTTATAAATCAAAAGCATACATAATTGATTCTTTTCTACTTAATTTTTTAAGGTCTGACATGATAATTAAGCTCCTTTTCTTTTTATTAGATTAAAAAATAGCAATTCTGTTTTTTATTATACACCTAGAAGATTGGTTTGTCAATCTCTTTGAAGAAAATAAAAAAATTAGCAGTATAATCAGTCAATCAGTCCGACATCTTTGACTGACGGACTGACGTTTCACATAATTTATTTCTTTCTTTCTTTTTTAAGTCTTTAGTCTATTGTCCCCGATTTTCCTGTTCTGGAATCTCCTGTTCTGGAATTTCCGGTTTAGGATAAAACAAAGAAAAAAAGCCATTTTTTTGATTCTTTAGATTGCTTTTAAATGCTTCCAGCATCTCGTTCAAGATTCAAAAAAATGGTATGAAAATTTCTCGTATTTGAAAAATTCATTTTTATACTTGTTTTTTGATAAAATAATTTGTTTTTAATAAATTCAGAAATTTTTCTGCTGTCCTATGATACATTCAGACAGCACGAAAAGACCGATTTGCATCAGCCTTTTTTAAGTATTCATGTCAGATGACATTGCATAACTTATGGGTCGTCAGAGTGTGAACGTTCCACGGTAAAATTTCTTTTCAGATTTTTAAAGCTTGCATGAACATGAGCATGATACGCCTGATATTCACCATTTAAGTAGTTCACAAGCATTCTGGTAATATAACCCTTTTTGTTAGTTCTTGGCGGATATTGTTCAATTTTATTACAATAGTAATCAAAGAAACTTTTCATGAAGAGATAAATAGAATCTTCATTTGTATGGCGTTCATAGTCATTTTCTCCGCCAGAGTTAATGCAATTCAGATTTTTAATTAACTGGTGATAGTTTACAAATTCTCCGCAGCAGTGTGCTGTCTGAAGTACTTCTGCAAGGCATGAAATAGCATAATTGGAAAATGACTTGAATTCTGAGGCTTCCAAGGTATCCCAACCCATCAAAAACTTGAGCGCATTTTCCATATTTTCAGGATTGTGTCTCAGATCTTCTCCTATATAACATGTTCTGAGGTCATGTTCATATTCGTCAGGCTCTAAATCCAGAGAAGCCCAGAATTTTTCTGCATTGTCGAAACTGATACCATAATACTCTTCATTGGCATATTTTACAGGTAGAGAACAACAAATCTTAAGAAGCAGATCTCTGAAGCCTAGGGTTGGCGGCATGGTATTTTCTTGCGGATGTATATTTGTCTGTTTTTTGGATTGCTGTGCAGATGGCATGGTCTGTGCAGATGGCATGGTCTGTGCGGATGGTATGGTCTGTGCGGATGGCATGATCTGTGCAGACTGTGGCACAGGCTCTGGGGAATCCGGGTCATACTCATTCAGAATGTTGACCATTGTTTTTCTGATAAATCTGTACTTTGCGTTCGGATTTTTCAGTTTTTTCAAAGCATTGGTGCATTTTTCTTCCAGGATATGCAGGAAAGCATCAAGAGAATGTTGCTTGTCAATGATTGCGTTCAGCTTGTCCTTGACAACATCCAAAGCGATGATCCCTTTATTGACAGCGGAAATCAGATAACCAGCAGTTTTAATAGCAAATTCCTGAGTAACTGTGATAACATTTTCTTCCAGTATCGCAGTAATTTTGTCTGGTGTTTCATCCGGTGATTGGACTTGTCTGGTCTGTTCTGTGAAAGTGACAACTTCTGGCACGGTTTCCGTCGTCTTAGCAGTTTTTTTAGATTTGGTCTTGACAGATTTTTCCACTGCCTCAACCTCAGCTAGCTCTTCTTCGTGTTCTTTTTTGTATGCCAAGCATTCCTTACTGGATTCAAAGAAATGATAGGAGAAGCTTTCATATCTGCCGAGTTTATCTCTGATCCGTTTTCTGATGAGATAGTTATTCTCTTCCAATTCATCTAGAAGAGACGAAATTTTATCTTCTCCGTCTTTAAAAAGCGTACTAAACCCAGCAATTGAAAAGTGCCAATTTTTAAAAAGAGATTGTACTTTACACATGAGACCATATGCAGCAGCAGTCAGACCGTCGTCTTGTGCAAAACTAGATTCATCATTGGAAATCATGGTGTAAGGGTGATCTTTGTCCCTCGGAAGTTTGTCAAATTGCACATTTGGTCTGTGCTTTTTTGCGGTTGTTTGTGCTGTTTCTAAAAAAATTTCATTTGTCATAAAAAATTTTCTCCTTTTCGTCTTGACTTTTAGGAGAGAATATGCTATAATAACACTGACATATTAATTTGGGTGTTATTATACATCTCTCTGAATCCGTCTAGTGCTGTCACACTGGACGGATTTTTTTGTACATAATCATGTTTCTTTTTCTAATGGATTTTCTATAGTTCGAAGCATATGTAGTACAGATAGTATTACTTCACGTTTGCATGATGGAAGTTCTTCAATTTCTCTTATTAAGTCGTCTGCGTCATTTTTTTCTTTCATTTTTTCTCTGCCAAGCAGATAATCAGTGGTGACATCATAAAAATCAGCGATTTTGCCAAGTGTTTCATATGATGGCGAAATAACATCTCTCTCATATTTTTGATAGGTTGTCTTTTTTACACCAAAAATTTCTGCTGCTTCTTCTTGTGTTAAACCTTTGGATTTTCTCAAGAATTGCAACTGTTCTTTCACGATAACAACTCCTTTCTTTTTTATAATAGCACGAAAAATGCTGTTTGTCAATATGAATATTAGCAGTTTTAAAAAAAATAGCATAGTTTATGCACACTATACAAAAATAGTGAGTTATTTTTGTGTGTATTTTTAGCATTAAAAATGCTATAAACGCATTGACAATTGGCATTTTTTGTGCTATAATTAAGTCATGATATGGGAGGTGAGAACATGACAGAGGCTGAAAAAAAGGCAATCAAAAGCCTTACTAAAAAAGAAATAGAGCTTTTGTTTTCATTGTTGAGAGCTATCAAGTGATAAGTAAATTGAGAGGTGACAGAATGGAAAGAAAAAAACAGCTCCGGAACGTTCCGGAGCTGAAAGACAGGTGAACGAATGAGTAAACAATTTGAATCCGAAATTATTCGGGCAGCACTCGAACTCTCGGTGAAAAAAGCTTTGATGTGCAATGTCAGAGTTGAGTATAACAAGAACTCCGACAACTATAAGATTTCTGCCTGAAAGAAAGGCGTTGCAGCCGGAATCATCAGCGAAGCCGATAAGTGGGCTGACACGGTAAAAACATTCGAGAACTACTGTAGTGATCTGAAAAAATTTGTGAACGCAATAAACGCCAAGGCACATGTCACTTTGATGTTATTGAATGACATGAATTTAAACCGAACGTTATTGATGGTTGTTGACGGGACAACAATTCATGATTTCATGCAGAAATCCGGAAAATAAACAGCTCCGGAGCTGTTCAGAAAGGGTGAAACATATGGAACAAACAAGAATTGTAATCGTCTGCGAAGATTCAGAGAGTAATAGTGCCAGCGTATATACCAACAATCCGCATGCTGACAAAGAGGAACTGCTTACCATGCTAGCCGCACACGCTGCGCATTTCATCAGGAACATGTCGCTGGAGAACGTGCCGGCATCTGATGCAGTAGAAATGATTCAAGCAGCCGTGCAGATGGCTGTCGACTACTTCACGGATAATGACGAGAAAGGAGTTGAATAATATGCAGGACAAAGCAAAGTTCGTCCAGATGATCGGACAGGCATTACATGAGTGTGCAACCAGAACCGAAGTCATCAAAGCGGAATACGTCCGGGACGGCTATGAAGAATTTGCCGTCATTACATTTACAGATGATAGCCAGATGAACGTGTGCATTACTGCCGACAGTTGCCTTGCTATCATGGGCGACATCTATAAGGCATTGTGGTAGTTTTCAACAGCGTTTCAACAAGCTGTGAAAAAGGCGAAACCCCTGATTAATTTTAAAAAATCCACCTTGAAAATTCGGGGTGGACTACATTCATTTTGACAGAATGCTTATTCTGTTCAAAAAAGGAGTTGGAAATAATGGGAAAAAAGATCGCTGAACCTGATCTAAAAGGGTTTGAAATCTTTCTTCAAAATGAAGAACTATCTCCGGCAACAATTTCCAAATATATGTATGCTGTTCAGAAATACTTTGAAGTTTATCTAGAACTGACAAAGCAGAATGTTGTTGACTGGAAGAAAAAATTAGAAAAGGCAATGAGTGCGAGTTCAGTCAATGGACGTTTGATTGCAATCAAACGTTATGCTACATACAAGGGGGTTCTGATTCCAGTCAAAGCTGTTAAGATTCAGAAAATATTTTTTGCTGATAATGTCATCACAGACGAACAGTATTCCTATTTAATGGAATGCTTGAAATCAGATGACATGCAATGGTATTACAACATGCTTGTCCTCGCTAAGACAGGCACACGAGTTTCAGAAGCAATCAGGTTAAAGAAATCTGATGCAGTTCGGGGGTATGCTATTATTTCTTCAAAAGGAAAAATGCGGACAATCCGATTTCCACGGCTTTTGAAGAAAGAGCTTGCCTGTTATCTTAAAAATTTAGATAATCAAGATTACTTGTTGCAGACAAATCAAAGTCAGGGAAAATATCCCATTTCAAGAGGAGCTGTTTGGTATGAGTTACAGAAATTTTCTGAACGGTATGGAATTGCCGAAGAAGTCATGCATCCACACTCACTACGACATCACTTTGGAATCAAGGTAATGGCGAAAACAAATGATGTGACATTACTAGCAGACTTGTTAGGGCATTCCAGCATAAATACAACAGCTATTTACACAAGAATGTCAAACGACCAACAACAGAGAGTTCTTGATGATGCTGTTGACTGGTAATAGAAAACAGCTCCGGCTAGTGTTCAACTGCCGGAGCTGTCATATTAATCCCTCGAGTTAATCATAAGTGCTGATAAAGTAAAATTAACAAAGAAGAATCTAACTCTGACATCATTACACAAGAGAAGTTCAGGAATTAAAGAAAAGAAATTGAAAATTTTGTTAAAAATTTCAAAAAAATAAAATATGTAAGTAGTTTATTTGTATAATTATACGAAATAGAAAAAATTATGTAAAAAAACGTTTCATTTTAGACGGTAATATATAGAAATAGAAAGTTTTATTAGAGATTCATGAAATAAGCAAAATGTTAGAGGAAAAACTAAAAAGTCTACTAAGAAAAGAGGTTGTGATAAGATTGAAGAACTTACGCAAATATTTGCTGACCTAATGGAAATAGCGTCACAGATGGGAGATGCTGTGCAGTATTGCTCTCTGAAACTTACAAAGTAAAGCAAGATAAAATTAAAAACTATCTTCAAAAATCTAATTAATTTCAAATCAGTTAGGAGTGATTACTTTGGATTCCTTTTTCTCGCAAATTCCTGGTTTTATATGGGAGATACTTCGTATTATTGTGACTATTGCCATAGCAGCTGTTTCTGGAATTTATGCAGTTTCAACCAACACTAAAAAGTATGAGTTAACTGAAAATTATCGTTGTGAAATTATGTCATGGCATAAGTCTGTTGTTCAAATTATGATAAAAATTATTCATTCTTGCGAATCCGGAACGTTTTACCTTGAATCATTTTCAAAAGAAAGAGAAGAATTATTGTCCTCTCTTTCAACATTAGCTGAAATTGGAAGATTTTATTTTCCAAATGTAATAAAAAATGATTCTTTTGGTAAAAAGAAGCCATCTGCCTATCAAGGATATAGACACATTGTTCTTGAGTTTGTTTTACATTTTTATTTTAAAGCATTACATTCTGATAGTAGCCACAGCTCACGAGATATATGTTCAATGTGGAAATTTGAGAGAGAATTTACCTCATTCATTTTTGATATGTTGAGTCCTCGAACACGCAGTAAAGAATATTCAAAGTACTTATCTATAACTATACCTGATGGAAAATCCATGGAGGATTTCATATCTGATAGCCCACATAATTTTGAAACTTTTTATTATGTTTGATAAAATCAAATTATTAGGAATAAAACCTGACCAATATCTTTTGAAACAACAAATAGTTCAAATGGTTTTATAATTATTGTTCAATCGATAATATATAAATATTAGTTAGGAGAGTGTTTTTACTGCTCTTAGAGCGTCTTGAAAAGTTCTATTATAAGGAACAAGGAGATGAATTATCATCGATGAACAAGTGTCATTTTAGAAAGATTGGTATACGTATTAT
>CAMWJT010000078.1 GCA_947174625.1 uncultured Ruminococcus sp. | reverse complement strand
ATTCCAGGGATTGAGATTAATTTTGCATGAATAAAAATCAAACATAATTTTATTAATTTTAATCAATTTTCAACGATTGTTAAGAAAATTGTTAAAAATCAGTTCTAGATTCATGAGATGCTCTAAAATGCGCTGAGCGGCACGAGAAGAGGGGTGCAGTCCTGGGGTAGTAGTTTCATGGATGAACCCTTGCAAATGCCGTCACGGGGCTGTGAAAGCGTCTGAGAGTGATTCCAAGGATTGAGATTAATTTTGCATGAATAAAAATCAAAAATAATTTTATTAATTTTAATCAATTTTCAACGATTGTTAAGAAAATTGTTAAAAATCAGCTCCGGATTCGTGAAATGCTCTGAATATCCTGAGATGCTCTAAAATGCGCTGAGCGCTACGAGAAGAGGAGTGCAGTCCTGGGGTAGTAGTTTTGCGGATGAATCCTGCAAACACTGTCAGAAGGCTGTCAGGGGCTTGAAAAGCGATTCCGGGATTAAAATTAATTTTAAAATAAATTTTATTTTCAACAACTGTTGGGAATTGTGTGGAAAAATTTCGCAATCCTGCGCAGATAGTCAGATCTGCACAAAAACGCTTGACAAAATGATAAAAACATGTTATAATTAACTTGTATAATTTTAATATTGAACTGCAATAGATCTGATAAAAGCCGGATTTCCGCAGATTTCCCAATCTGTATTTTAATTTTATAAATAAAAATCAGAAATCCGGCAGAAACGGAGTTAGTATGAGTAATCAGGAATTTGAAACAGCAGAAAATCCGGAAAATCCCGGAATCCTCCAGGATTCCCCCCAGGAGTACGGCGCTGAACAGATTCAGGTCTTGGAAGGTCTGGAACCCGTCCGGCAAGTACCGGCAATGTATATCGGATCGACCAGTCTGGACGGTCTGCATCATCTTGTCTATGAAATCGTCGATAATGCGATTGATGAAGCGCTTGCAGGCTTCTGCACACAGATCACAGTGGAAATCCTTCCGGGGAATATTATCCGGATTTCAGACAACGGACGTGGCATCCCGACCGGATTGCACCCCACAGAGGGTATTTCTGCCGCAACGATTGTCTATACAGTTCTTCATGCCGGCGGAAAATTCGGCGGCGGTGGCTACAAAGTTTCCGGCGGTCTGCATGGTGTAGGCGCATCTGTTGTGAATGCGCTCTCGGAGTGGCTGGAACTGACGGTCTGCGACGGAAAAAATATTCACTTCCAGAGGTTTGAGCGTGGTAAATATTCTGAGCCGTTAAAAATCATCGGCGAGACGGAAAAAACCGGCACAAGTGTCATGTTCAAGGCGGATCCGGAAATTTTTGAGACAACAGAATATGATTTTGAAGTTCTGCTGAAACGCATGAGGGAACATGCTTTTCTCAATGCAGGATTGAAAATTAATATTGCAGATACCAGAAATCCGGATGAGATACTTCAAGAGAATTTATGCTATGAAGGCGGTATCCGGCAATTTGTGGATCATATTCACAAGACAAAGGGTTATGAAACAGTCGGGGATGTGATTTATATCTCCGGACGGCAGGAGGATTCTTTTGCCGAAATTGCCCTGCAATACAATGACAGTTATAATAATCTGATATTATCATTTGCGAATAATATTCACACGAAGGACGGCGGTACGCATGAAACCGGATTCAAGAATGCCGTGACGAAAGTCCTGAATGATTATGGAAAACAGTTCGGCTTTCTCAAAGAGAATGAGAAACTTTCCGGAGATGACACCCGTGAAGGACTCACGGCGATTGTGTCCGTGAAACTCACAGCAAGAGAATTCGAGGGACAGACCAAAGGCAGATTGAACAGTCCCGAAGTCAAGCCGTTTATTGAAAAACTTGTCCAGGAAAAACTCATGATCTATTTTGAGCAGAATCCGGCAGTTGCCAAAGAAATTTTAGATAAATGCCTTGCAGCAAGACGTGCCAGGGAAGCCGCAAAGGCTGCCCGTGAGACAGCCCGGCGCAAGACTGCAATGGAGAGTGCATCACTCCCCGGCAAGTTAGCGGATTGTTCGGAACATGGTGTAGAAAATACGGAAATTTATATCGTCGAGGGCGATTCCGCAGGCGGATCAGCAAAGGGCGGACGTGACCGACGTTATCAGGCAATCCTGCCGTTATGGGGCAAGATGCTCAATGTAGAAAAAGCCCGGATTGACCGTGTTTATGGCAATGAAAAATTAATGCCGGTTGTAACGGCACTGGGTACTGGAATCGGCGAAGATTTTAATCTTGACAAACTCCGGTATGATAAGATTATTATCATGGCAGATGCCGACGTGGACGGCTGTCACATCCGGACGTTATTGCTGACGTTCTTTTTCCGGTATATGCGTCCGCTGATCGAGAATGGCAATGTCTATATCGCACAACCGCCGTTATATCGTGTAGCGAGAGGCAAAAAAGTGTATTATGCGTTCACGGATGCAGAGCGTGATAAATATATCGCAGAACTGGCGGATGCGAACGGCAATTCTTCGAAAGTCGCTGTACAGCGTTACAAAGGTCTGGGCGAGATGGACAGCGAACAGCTCTGGGAGACCACCATGAATCCGGAGACAAGGACGATTCTGAAAGTAACGTTGGAGGATGCCATCAGAGCCGATGAAATTATTACAATCCTGATGGGAGATAAAGTTCTGCCCCGCAAGGAGTATATTGAAAAATATGCCAGAACTGTGCATAATCTGGATATTTAAATAAAAAATTTTCAGGCATTCAGCAAGGAGAAATTCATGAATCAGGAACAGAATTCCGGAATTCTGTTGCAGAAACGCTATCAGATTCCCTATGAATTGTTTAAAACAGCATTCACGGCATTTCAGAAAAAATTTGTCTATCCCCGGAATTATATGATGATTGCCGTTCTGGGAATTGTCTGCATGATCTATGCGTATTTTGTCGTCAATGGTTCAGAATCTGACAGACCCATGTATTGCATTGTGATTCTGTGCGCCTTGCTGATGATCGTATTCCAGATTCTGAATCCCTTGAAAATCCGAAAGAATCTGATGCTTGCCGTGCGTGAGATTGAGAATGACCAGTATCAATTGACGATTTATCCGGAATATCTGGAGATCGGGACAATCCTGCCGCCGGAAGATGCCGGAAATCCGGGGAATATTCCAGATTCTGAACTGGATGCTTTGTTTGATGATACACCCGGAGAGAATTTTTCCGGCACAAGAATTTATTATAACAAAAATCTGCAAGTGCATGAATATCCTGAATTTTTCATGATTTATCAGCAGAAAACCATGTTTTATGTCGTGCCGGAAGCTGTTTTTTCCGAAGAAGAACTTGAAATCTTAAGAGTGCATTTTGCACAGAAACTGGATCAGAATTTCAGTTAATATCACTAAAATTAATATTATAATTTTTATCCCGGAGAGGTGAAATTTTTACTATGAGTTTGCAGGAAAATTTAAATCATAAAGTCATTCCAGTGGATGTTGCAGACGAAATGCACGATTCCTTTCTGGCTTATGCCATGTCTGTTATTATTTCCAGGGCGCTCCCGGATGTCCGGGACGGTCTCAAACCCGTTCACAGGAGAATTCTCTATACACTCCATGAAAACGGACTGACACCGGATCAGCCTTACAGAAAATGCGCCGATACGGTCGGTTCTGTCCTGGGTCGTTATCATCCGCACGGCGACGCATCTGTCTATGATGCGCTCGTCCGTCTGGCGCAGGATTTTTCACTGCGATACCCGTTAATTGACGGACACGGCAATTTCGGATCCATTGACGGCGATCCGCCTGCGGCTTATCGTTATACAGAAGCAAAAATGGCAAAATTAAGCCTGGAGATGCTTGCTGATATTAATAAAAATACAGTCGATTTCGGCATGAACTATGACGACCGTCTGAAAGAACCGGTTGTCCTGCCGTCCAGATTTCCGAATGTCCTTGTGAATGGTTCTGTCGGAATTGCTGTCGGCATGGCAACGAACATCCCCACACATAATTTAGGCGAAGTGATCGACGGTGTGAATCTGTTAATCCGGAATCCCGATTGTACACTAGATGATCTCATGGAATGTATCAAAGCACCGGATTTCCCGACGGGTGGTATTATCATGGGTAAAGCCGGGATTCGTTCTGCTTATGCAACAGGCAAGGGCAGACTTATTGTCCGTGCTAAGACTTCTATCGAAGAAAACAAGGGCAGACAGCAGATTATCGTCCATGAACTGCCCTATATGGTCAATAAAGCAAGATTAGTCGAGCATATCGCAGAATTAATCAAAGAAAAACGGATTGACGGTGCATCGTTTGTCCGGGATGAATCCGGCAGGGACGGCATGCGGATTGTGATCGGCTTGCGAAAAGATGCGATTGCAAACGTTGTATTGAATAAATTATTTTCTTATACGCAGTTGCAGGATACCTGCGGTGTGAATATGCTGGTGCTTGCAAATGGTACACCGAGAGTGCTCAGCCTGAAAGAAATTTTAGAATGCTATTTAGAGTTCCAGGTAGATGTGATCACAAGACGGGTAAAATTTGATCTGGAAAAAGCACTGAAACGGGCGCATTTGTTACAGGGATTCCTGCTTGCAACGGATTATATTAACGAAGTAATCTCTATTTTGCGGAGCGCAAACAGCATCCCGGACGGCAAAGAGAAATTAATCACAAGATTTTCAGAGATCGACATGACGGCATTGTTAGAACGTGAAAATTATGATCTGTCCGGACTGCATCTGCCACATAGTGTAGGATTATCTGAAGAACAGGCAGAAGCGATTGTCCAGATGCGGTTAGGCGCACTCACCGGACTGGAACGTCAGAAAATCACGGATGAATTGTTTGCGCTGTGCGAAAAAATCTCTGATTTTGAAGATACGCTACAGGATAAACAAAAAATTTATGCGATTATCTCACAGGAAATGGATGAAATCCGGAAGAAATTCAGCGATCCCAGAAGAACGGAAGTCACAGCCGTCAGCGGTGAAGTGGATATTGAAGAATTAATCGAAGTAGAAGACTGCGTTGTGACTTACACGAATAACGGCTATATCAAGCGCATGGCACTGGATGCTTATAAAATCCAGAAACGTGGCGGACGTGGTGTGCAGGGCATGAAACAGCGGGAAGAAGATTTTGTCTCTGAGATGTTTATCTGTTCCACGCATGATAATATTTTGTTTATCACGAATAAAGGCTATATGCACAAGCTCAAATGCTACGAGATTCCGGACGGTTCTAAAGCGTCCAGAGGATTCCATTTTGCCAATTTACTGCAATTGCAGGACGGCGAAAAAATCACGGCAATGCTCCGGACAAGAACGTTTGATACAGATGATTTTGTCACGATGGTGACGAAACAGGGAAAAATCAAACGCACACCATTGTCCGCATACCGGAATATCCGTAAAAAAGGCTTAGTCGCAATCGGACTGAATGACGGCGACGAGATCGCCGGTGTACGCATGACGGATGGCTCGAATCAGTTATTGATTGCCACCCGGAACGGCATGGCACTTCGTCTGGAAGAAGAAACAATTCATCCGTTATCCAGATCTGCACAGGGTGTGAAAGCCATCAAACTCCGGGGCGATGACGAAGTCGTGTCTATGGCAAGAATCCGGGATGGTGCAAGTGTTCTGACAGTTTCTAAAAACGGCTATGGCAAGCGGACATCTTTGGAAGAATACAGAATCCAGAGCAGGGGCGGTTATGGTCTGAAAAATTATCCGGTTTCCCGGACGGGTGACACCGTCTGCGGTATCAAAGTTGTGGACGAAGATGATGATATTATTTTAATTTCTACAGAAGGGATTATCATCCGGATTCCGGCAAGTGACATCCGGATTATGGGCAGAGTTTCCAAGGGTGTGCGTGTGATGAAAGTATCAGACGGCAACGAAGTTGTCGCACTCACCAGGGCGGAGCATGATAATGCCGATTCTGAGCCTGATCCTGATCCGGAACAGTTATGATCAGCCGGAAAGAAAGCATCCGGCTTCCTGGGATTCCTCGTTCTGTGCGTGTGCTTCAGATTTCAGACGTGCATTTCAGTGTGCATAGTTCTCCTGAAAAACGGCAGAAATTAATTTCTGAAATTCTCCGGATGACAGATTTCTGTGCACAGCCGTCACTGCATGTGATTGCTGTCACGGGGGATCTGGTTTCCAGATCCGCAGATCCGGTGATATTTTCGGAAGCTCTGGGATTACTGGGAAAACTCCGCCGGATTGCGCCGGTGATCTATTCGCTTGGCAATCATGAAACGGATCTTCCGGCACAGTTGCTTGCGCAGTTGCTCCGGGTTGGCGGGGGGGCGGGGTTGGGGGTGGTGGATATTTTTTGGGTTTGGTTCAGGGATTTTTGGTGCAGGGGCGG
>CAMWJT010000077.1 GCA_947174625.1 uncultured Ruminococcus sp. | reverse complement strand
TTGCAACAGACATCACATTTGTGATTGAAAATGGCAAACTGACAATCATAGACAGCAATGTAGTTGCAGAAGATGAATTGATTGTCATGATTGATGAAGCGACACCAGAAGAAACAAATGAAACAACAGTAGAAATCATTTCAGAAGAAACAACAACTACAAGCCATAAAACAGGCGGCAGCGGCGGCGAATGGGACGGATCCGACGAAACAACAACATCTCATGGCGAAGGTGTAAAACCTGCTACTGGTAATGGTGATGAAACAACAACTACAAGCCATAAAACAGGCGGCAGCGGCGGCGGCTGGGACGTAGACGAGACAACAACTACAACACATGAATCAGTTGCACCAGCAATTGAAACGACTACAACAGAAACTACAACCACAACAGAAACTACAACCACAGAAACAACAACTACATTAGCTTCCAGTTCTTCCAGCACAGTCAAAACAAATACCAACACAGTTTCAAAATCTACTGTACCCGCAGCAAACAGTGTTATTTCTGCGAATAACACAAAAACAGGTGCAAGCCCGAAAACTGGTTCTAACGGAATTGTTATCGTAATGAGTTTACTTGCAATTTCCGGAATCACGGTTCTGGCAACACGCAAAAAAGATGATGATGAATAATCTGATTCGCAAATAACAAAAGAAGAACGGCAGTTTTGCCGTTCTTCTTATTTTATCAATTTTTTTATTGAATTATGATGATTGATTCTGCCAGGTCTTTACACTGCATAAAAATAAAATCTGTGTGTATTCCGGATCTTGCGCAGATGTCATGATCGTTTCTGTGTCCGCCTGTTGCAGATCTATCATACAAATTTCACTGTAATGCTGAATCAGGAACGGAATCATGCAGTCTGCGAAATCATCTTTGTATAATAATAATTTCTTATGATTGTCCAGATTTGTCCGGATGACAAGCTTTTCACAAGGTTCTCCCAGATAATAGCGATATAAATCCGGATTGTCACCGGATTGCTGTGCAGAATCCAGGACAGAACGATCATACAGACTGTCCCGGATTCTGATTTGTCCATTCTGGTCATATGCCTGGACTTCCGTGATCTCTGCGCCGGTTTCATAATGATAACAATCCAGAATATCTGGCTTGACAGCATGATAAAGCGTTTCCCGGTACAAATCTCCCCGGAAATCCATATTCAGATGCGAAATCACATAACGTTGATACGGAACAGGCGCAAAGCCCATTTTCTGAATTGCTGATTGATAAACATAATATGCGCCGTAACTCGTCCAGTGCGAATCTGTCCTATAATAAATATAATCTTCTTTCAGAGAACGCAGAATATGATAAGTGTCAATGCACCGGATGCCGCTTTCTGTTTCGGCATAAACTGCCTTGATAAAACGCTCCTGGTCAGATGTCGGTGCATTCGCCGGAAGCTGACTTTCATAGATGCCTGCCGCCGTTGGTACAAGAATGAAATACACCGGAACATTGGCTTTTTCATAACACTGATTGATAAAAGAGGCATCGGGCTGGGTATCACAGACGAATTTTTCCATCAGACCTTGTTTGGTGACATACACATTCTGGATCATCTTTTCACCGATTAACAAATTTGCCTGATTCTTGATCTGAAACAAATCATCATGAAAGCCGACATGCTTTTCTAAATAACATTCCAGATCCTCGCCCCATTGACCGCTGATAAAATCATTCCAGGAGAACACAGGAAAATCCGTTTTGTCAAATTCCCGGATCGTCTGTATCAGTATCATCCCATAAACAAGAAAAATCACAAGAATCACTCTGTAATATAATTCTGATAACTGGTGCAATTTTTTCATCATCGGATTTCCTGAAATGTAAATTCATACGGCATAACGTAAGACCGTCTGCGTTCCAGACGTTCATAAATATAATTCATCCATTCATGATCGAAAGAAAAATTTTCATCTTCTAAGAAACGATCATCCAGAATGAATTTATCCGGCGCATATTGTTTCAGGATGGCTTCATCACAGGAAAATACATTGTGCATTTCTGCAATGCAGATCCCATGATGTTGCAAAATCGTAAGAAAACATGCTGGACATTCTGGTTCTACCAGTGCGACGGGATAATATCTTGAAATAAAAGCAATTTTCTTGTTCTGATTATGATCATAGACAAGATACCAGTTTCCGCCACAATCATCAAAATCACAGGTAATATTCTGTGATTCCCGGATCTGATCCCAGGGAAAATCAGAAATAATATCCTGATTCCAGGAGCATTCTGAAAATTCCGTATGCGGTCTGGGTGCAGACAATCCCTCTGCAAACACTGTTGTTAAATCATATACCTGACTCATAAGCATTCCATTTTTCCTTTCTGATAATTCTAAATCAGCAAAAACAGCATTGTAGTTTCTCCCTGTTTCTGATAGATCATGAATGCCATGCAGAAAATCAGGAGAGCGCCGAAGAACACCGGCTTGAAAAATGCCATTTTCTTCCCGATTTCCGCCTGACTGAAACGTTCTTCAATATTCCGGAACAGATCCGTTGCAATGTAAAAGCCGATTAATAGCAAACCCAGATAGGATACAAAATAATACAGACCATTTCTGTCTGTTAATCCGTTGCCGAATCCAAGCATGGCTTTCCAGTAAAGTACTGTCTGTGAAAAATTTTGTGAAAAAAACAGAACCCATAAAAATTGCAGGAAAATCCCGGAACTGATTCCACTCCATACCGGATGTTTCTGAATCCAATATTTTTTTAACCATAATTTTTCCAACAGCAGACAGCTCCCGATCAGTAATCCCCATAACAAAAACTGAGTCCCTGCGCCATACCATGCGCCGATCAGAATTCCCATCAGGACAAAACTCACACAGTCCAGAATTTTTTTAAAATTATTCTTGAAATTTTTTTGAAAAATATCCAGAAATCCATGCCGGAAATTTTTTTCAAACCATAATAAAAGCGTACTGTTCCAGTTCTGCATGAATACCGTCACGCCGGACGTAAAAAAAGGATGATTGAAATTTTTCGGGAGATCATAGCCGATACATCTGCCCAATCCCCTTGTCATTTCAGAATAACCCAATAATTCAAAATACAGATACATGGAGAATATCACTGCCGTCAGCCATGCCGTGAGCATACTCATATCCTGCGGTAAAATCTTCCGGAGCTGAGAAAAGACATAACCGAATGTGTCAGCTAAGACCACTTTTTCAGCCAGTCCCCTGATAAAAATCCCCATACCATCACTGAGTACCATGATATCCGGTCTGAGATTCTCGGATTGCCTTTGAAAGACTTCATAAGGCATAATAATCGGAAACAAGACCAGATAACTGCCGAGCCCGAAAAAATTCCGTTCTGCCGGATGGTGTTTTCGATAAATCCCCAGAAGATAACCAATCCCCTGGAGCGTCCGGACAGCAGTCCCGACAGGGAAGCTATCTGCTTTATGTCTCAGATACAACAATAACGCAATTTGTAAGCTCACAGAGAAATATAAAATAACTCCAGATGAAAAACGATATTTTTTCTGTTTTTGTTTTTGGAGAACTGCAAGCCAAATTCCGGTAATATACACATAACCAAGCTGTCCGATCAAGAGTAAGAGCGACGTCCAGCCTCCTGGACCATACAACAAAAAACTGCCAACCCAGATATAAATCTGTCTGCCTTTTCCGGGGATACAGTAATAGACAATCAGAAACAACGGCAAGCCAAATAATAAAAAACGGAGCGAGACAAGCGGCATATCACAAAATCCCTTTCTGTTCCTGCTGATAGAACTGTTCTGCAATTTCCTGGAATTCTTCTTTTGTCATCCTGGAATTAAGAACTTCCAGAAGTCCGGAGGAAGAGAGCATTTCCGGGAGTTGCAACATTCTCTGGAATGCCCTGCGTCTTTCTGCGCTGTCCGGTCTGCCGTTGAATCCTGCAAGATACAAATCCGTCTTTGTAATCCGTTCCCCGGATGGCTTTTCTTCTGTAAAAACACCGACTTTCCGGAACGCATCCCGGAGCATGTCCGCATCCATTCCCTCCACACCAAGCTTGCCCTCGGCGGATGGTTTTGCCTTGCGTTTTTCTTTTCCGAAAATATCCGGGATATAAATATGCCGGATGTCACCTTCCGGGACAGCGCCACGGATATAATTCCGGATCTGAAATCCTGCTCTGTCAGAATCTGTTACAATCAAAATGCCTGTTGTCTTTGCATAATACCGGATTAATTCTAGTAATTCCGGATTTTTATAAATCTGGAAGCCATTTGTCTGGAGAATCACTGCTTGCACAATGGATGCCAGTTTGATTTTATCATATTTTCCCTCTACAATAATTGCCTGTCTGACCTGGAGCATGGAAAAGCCTCCTGTAATCTATTATAATTATTAATTATAAATTATTATATTAAGATAATCCTAGCATTTCCAGGATTGCTTGTTCAAATAACACTCGCTCATCTGCCGAGCCAGCGTGCATTTTCTGTTCACATTCGCACAGGATCTGCAAACAGCCGGCAATCTGTTCCGGAGACTGTTTCATGCTGTCCTGGAATGCTCTCTCTGCCATGAACCGGAACGCATAGCCGAAATGTTCCATCATGTCTTGCACGGTCTTGTTTTCATGCCGGGCGGCACAAGCTCTCTGCATGTCAATCATGCTCCCGGCAATGACTGCCATCAGATAGGACATATCTAGACGACGTGTCAGAAGATCATCTACAACGTGCATGGCATCAGCTGTCTTGTGTCTTAAAATGGCATTTGTGAGCATATAGACCGTTGTTTCCAGAGATGGGACAACCATTTCCCGGATCAATGTTTCTGTGATTTTCTGATTTTCAGTATTCATGCCTGTATCCAGATAAGCACAGAGCTTATCCAGTTCGTTCCGGATCAGCAGACTGTCGCAATTGCAGTATGTCGCTAATAACTGTGCCGCCGGACGTTCTATTTCACAGCTACGCTTTTTGGCAGTTGCTATAATCTCCGTTGTCAATTGCGGAACAGTTCTCAGATCCAGACAAACAGCAAGACCGTTCCTGTCGATATAACTCCATAATTTCTGATTCTGTCCCACGGGTTTCCGGTTCTTACCAGTCTTTCCGCCGTAAATATCAAACCCCGTGACATCAAATAATAACACCGTCTGCGGCGGCACTTCTTCCAGAATGTTTAATAATCTTTTTCTTTCGGATTCCCGGAGCTGATCCATGTTGCAATCATGAATATAAATACAGTTATAGTCTGTGAACATGGGACATAACTGGATTTCGTCCGCTAACTGCTCTAAATTCAGATTCTGTCCGTCAAGCTTTGTAAGATGCTCTGTTCCGCCCATTGCTTTCCGGATATACTCTACTGCTTGTTGCACACGAAGAAGATCGCTCCCATAAACATAATAGAAATTCACAATCTGCTTCCGGATTTGCTCCCGGAGCGATTTATTATCAAGAATTGTCATATAATTCCCTCACACTGCACCTGCCGTCTCCTGCGATAGTCATCTCCAGATCATTTCTGCCAATATACGTGTACGTATCTTTCTGCATGCGATAAAATTCATTTTCATCCAGAATAATCAAAATACCACAATCCGGCTGAACACTATCACTCTTTCCGTAAATTGTCAGAATATCCGGACTTTTATCAAGATCAGCAAAATTTGTCTTCTCATTCGTACAGAGAAACAGATTATTTTGATAGATAATTTCCAGTCTGTTTTCCTGGATTTTCACCAATGCTCCATGAAATAACATTTCCTGTGCATCCAGAACTGTATAATCTGGTAAATCTGATTCTGAATCTATTCCGGAAGTCAGTTCTTTCCGGAGATAATACCCGCCGGACGGTTCTGCCAGAGATTCCCGGTAGGATCTCAGAATTTTTTCACCTGGCTTGTTACAATAAATTTCCCGGAGCTGTTCTGTTCCGGTTTCTTCCAGATAAGCCGATGCGATCTCCGCATTGCTTACATGTCCGGACATGTCAAACAAAATCGCCTCTGTCTGATACCGGACGACAACCACGCAATTTGTCCCCTCGCCGAGTACGGCAATCTGTAATTGCCGTGTCTGCATAAAATCTTCCACGGATACAAACACGCATGTGATGACAAGCGCCAGGACGACGGAAAAATTTGTAAATTTTCTGTCCCGGATCATTATCTGCGCCAGAATCACAAAGACCGTCCCGGCTAAAATCAAAAATTTCAAAATTTCGCTATGCAATGAGACATGCGTCCAGGGCAATCCTGACAAAAAATCCGAGATAGTAAGAATCATCCTGCCGAGGATGTCCGCACCATAACAGCAGAGATCCGCCAGGAATCCCTCACAGCCAAAACAGATGGCGACAGCTCCCAGACACAGCAGCAGCATGCAGACCGGCAC
>CAMWJT010000076.1 GCA_947174625.1 uncultured Ruminococcus sp. | reverse complement strand
TCTTTATAGACAGACGCAAGGATCTTGTCGCCGATATTGCAGATATTCACGTCAATTTCTGGGTCGCCGTTGTAGTAATAGCAAATATAATAATACTCTTCGCCGTCTTCGTCTGTGAAATTAAATTTGATATGCTCAATGAAATCAAAAGTTTCTTCCCCACCACAGAAAGCCTTGATTTCTTTGCCTGTCATGGTCAGCTCTTTTGTTTCAAGAATATCCCTGCAATTGCCGAGATACTGCACGCTTTCAATGTTTGAAACATAAAGTGTTGGCGGATAACTATCCTGTGAGGTAATTCCTTCATTGTTATTATCAATCAGGAGAATATCGCCATAAGCAAAACTGGAGGGTTTTTCGCCAGTGATTGCAGAGGAAACAGCTTGAAAACTTTCATTAATATACTCTGCTTCATACACAAACGGGAAATTTGTGTTGCGGAGGGTTTCCAGGTAGGAATACATATAGAAACGGTCATAATCCGGATTAACTCTTGAGACGATATAAAAATCTGTTTCGTCAAAAGTCTCCTCCACGGCGGATGCAGACAGATTGCCAACGCAAGCACAGCAACAGACTGCGCTTGTCAGGAGAGCTAACAGTCTTTTTTTCACTGAAATCATCCTTTCTTTTTATACTCCTAAAGTCTCCACCAATCCCACAAGGTAGCGGAGTACCTGCATGGAGTCACTGAGACTAATCTTGCCGTCATGGTCGACATCTCCGGCTTTGATCTGTTCGGGAGTGAACTTCTGACATCCAACGTAAACCCGATTCATCCGGATGACATCCGTAATATCAACAATACCGTTTCCGTCAACGTCTCCGGGGAGGGGATCGGTCGTGTCGGGATAGACTTCCAGGGGAAGAATCACAACATCTTTATAGACAGACGCAAGGATCTTGTCGCCGATATTGCAGATATTCACGTCAACTTCCGGATCGCCGTTGTAATAATAGCAGATATAATAATACTCTTCGCCGTCTTCGTCCGTGAAATTGAATTTGATATGCTCAATGGAATCAAAAGTTCCCTCTTCTTCCCAATAAGCCCTGGAATACGTGATTTCCTTGCTTGTCAGGGTTAGCTCTTTAGTTTCAAGAATATCCCGGCAATTACCAATATATTCAGCACTATCAGCATAGGTAATGTATGTTGGCGGATAGGATTCCTGAATTACAGTAAAAGCATCCACCAGGAGAATATCACCATAGGAAAAACCGGATATTTTTTCGCCAGTAATTGCAACAGAATCTGAATCAAGATAGGTATGCCATTGTCTGCCATACATTGCTTTGGAATTACAACGCACATAGTAAGAATCATTTTCGGGATTTGTGTTTGTGAAAGTAACAATGTAATAGTCCTTTTGATAAAGTTCTTCCAAGCCTTCAGTTTTCTTTGCCGAAACAGGCAAATTTCCGACACAGACAGAGCAACAGACTGCACTTGTGAGGAGTGCCAACAATTTTTTTCTCATAAAATAATCACTCCTTACTTTAATAAGAAAAATTCGGATTGCTATTATAAAAACGTTGTATGAGAGGAATCACTCTAACACCATAATTGTATATACCCACTGTACCACTCACGATTCCAATTGCCGTATAATCATAGTATTCAGTATTACCAACTTTATACTTCGTAGTAGTATAAACTGGCGCACCGCTATCACCATCTGATGTATCTGTGGTATAGTATAAAATTTCATTAGGGTGAACCTTTGATCCAGTATACATTTTACCGCAACCTTTTGCTATCTTATTGTTTTCATTTTTGGTTGAATTTACTATGTCTGGGAGACCAGATACATAGATATTCGCATTTAAAAAAGTAGAAGAATATGGTTCTTTTACAAGTCCCATGTTAAAGTGTGTATACTTACTTAAATCTTCTTCAACAGTAATTAAGGCATAATCATAATATATTACTTCCTCACCAATTTGAGATTTTTCAATGTAATCTGAAGGAATATGAACTTCTACAGGAGTTAACATTTCCCCTGTTTTATTGCCATTTTCGTCATACAAGAAAAGTCTGTTCTTACTTGAGTCAACATAGCTATAAAAATGATATTCATCATCACTTTCGTCGTACGTCCCATAAACACAATGAGCTGCTGTAGCGATTTGATGATCTCCCACAATGAATCCAGTCCCAGCTGAATACCATCTACTATTCTCATTTGAAGATTTTTTAATCCCTAATTCAACCCCAATAATACCAGAAAATTCAGATTGATTTTTCATATATTCACGATCATCATCGCCAATAACACCATAAGTGCTAATTGCATTTTCTGCATTGTATTCTTTTGGCATGGATAGAGTATACTCACCAGATATTTTTTGAGCTTTATAATTATACTTTACATATTTAGCACTTTTTGTATTAAATATGGGAGATGGTGTGTCAGATACAACCTGACTGGTATAAGACCAAAGACCATCCACAGAACAGCTGTAAGACGAACCAACCAATTTAGCCATGATACATTGTGCATCAGCAAAATTGATAATGCCGTTTGTATCTGCGTCCAGTTGTTTGAAATCTGAAATATATTCAGCGCCTACCATACATCTGTTGAAAAGTACAACGTCTGTAATCTCAATTTTGCCGTCACGATTGATGTCACGAGAATCATAATACTTTACAGATGCGTTAGGTTCAGCCGGTTCAGACAGTTCAGCAGATACAGAAAGCGGTAACATGGTTGTTCCGATACTCATTGCAATAGCTGTCGAAACAACGGTTTTTAATTTGTTTTTGAGCTTCAACGTAATCAACTCCCTTTTGTAATTTTACAATTTTTTGTGTCACTCTCATTGTTGTTACTATCATTGTATCATGATGATGAGATGAAAGTAATTATTTTTTTGTAAATTTTTTGTAAATTTTTTTGTAAATTAATTCATAAAATCCCCTGCCAGAACAGACAGAGGATTCATGAGATGAATTATCATAAAATTAACAATGCTTGTACGATTTCAGATCTATGTCCGTATCTGCCCTGTTCTCCAGAAGCTTTACTGCCTGGATCATAATCGCACATTCCAGACGTTTCTTTTCCAGTTCACAAGAGAGCGTGTGCGCTTCCAGAATGTCCCCTTGATACTGGTAATTGTTTGCATTGCATCCGCCACTGCAATAAAATCTTGCCCAGCAGTCCCGGCATTTCGATTTGTTATAGATATGCGACTGCGCAAATTTTTCTTTCATTTCCAGATCAAAAGTCTGGTCGTCCAGATTGCCCATTTTAAAATTTTCCATCCCGACAAACTGGTGACACGGATAAATATCACCTTCCGGAGAAATGGCAACATATTCATTGCCACAGCCACAGCCCTTCAATCTCTTGATCGCACAAGGACCTGCGTTGAGATCAATCATAAAATGGAAGAAATTAAAATGCTTTCCGGCTCTGTCCTGTGCGATCAGACGTTGTGCGAGTTTTTCATATTCTGCGGATACAGCAGGGAGATCTTCTTCGGTGAGTGCATAGGGATATTTGCTGTCACTGACCACCGGTTCTACAGAAATCTGATCAAATCCGGCATCATACAGGCTGAACACATCATCCGAGAAATCCAGGTTATATTTTGTAAACGTTCCCCGGACGTAGTAATCCAGATTTTTGTCACGCTGTGCCACAAGTTTCCGAAATTTCGGGAGAATCACGTCATAACTGCCCTTGCCGTTCGGTGTGGGACGCATCCGGTCATGAATTTCCTTTCTGCCGTCAATAGATAAGACAACATTCGACATTTCCCGGTTAATAAAGTCTGTATTTTCATCATTCAGGAGCATGCCGTTTGTGGTAATTGTGAACCGGAAATGTTTGCCGGTTTCTTTTTCACGTTCTCTTGCATAGAGAACCACTTCTTTGACGGCATCAAAATTCATCAGCGGTTCACCGCCGAAGAAATCCAGTTCCAGTTGCTGACGGTCAGCGGATTTTTCAAGCAGGAAGTCAATGGCTTTCTTGCCAGTCTCCACGGACATCAACTTTCTGCCCGTGCCGAAATCGCCAGTAGATGCAAAACAGTACTGACAGCGGAGATTACAGTCATGAGAGATATGCAGACACATGGCTTTGACAGGGGAGGACGTCGCAAATTTTGCAAATTTTTCATATTCGTCCTGAGAGAACAAAATTTTTTTGGCATGTAATTCCTGGATTTCCTGATAACATTCTGCAATGTCGGATTGTTGATACTCCGGATTTTTGGACTGCATGGCATGTAAAATTTCGTCCGGACAAGTTTCCGGGAACGGCGGTTGAACGAAGTCCAGCAGATCATATGTCATCTGATCCAGGACATGCACACCGCCGCTGTTGACATCAAGCACAAGATTCAGACCGCCAAGCTGATATTTATGAATAGATGGATTAAAATTTTCATTGAGATTCATAACCAGAATTCACCTTTCTAATTTTTTAGATTTTCTAAATTTATTACAAGAAATATGCCCTGTATGGGTACAGGGCATTTTTCCTGAGAAAAATTTTAAAATTACTTTTCTTCTTTTTCGCATTTCTGATTGGCAACGGTGCAGGATGTCTTGCAAGCAGACTGACAAGATGCCTGGCATTTGCCGCAGCCGCCTTTCTTTGCACTTTCTACCAGATTTGCCTGATTGAGTGTTACAACATGCTTCATAAAAATTCCCTCCGTTTCTGTCGGGTATTATAAAACCCGTTTTTCTTATTATAGCATATTCCGTCATAGAATGCAAGAGGATTTTCAGAAAAATTTATCTCTGATCGTTATCCCCACATTACAGACATGAAATGTTCTCCCAGTCCGTCCGGATGATCCGTATATTGAATTGTCTGCATGGCATTGGTATCATCCTTCGCAAAGAGCATACCGCCGGATTGCGAGAACGTATAGCGTCTGTCGAAATTTTCCGACCGGATGCGGACAGTTTCGCCGATATAATCCAATACAAAGCAGGTGGTGTGCATGGCATCGAGTCCGGTCAGATCCAGAACACCGTCGGTGTCATAGAGATTATGCACATTGGACACCCAGTTTTTCGACAGATTCTGCACAGAAATGATCTGTTCTGACATACCGTCGCCGTTAATATCCGCTGTAATGGGTTTTGACGGCTGATAATACCGGGAAAGATAGTCATAGAACGCATTCGTGACTTCTTTTAATTCTGTATTGTCCAGATAGATATTAAATACATCTTCCGAATTGAAGAGTACCATTAATTTTTCTGCATTGGCATAAAATTCGTCTGTACCGACATTGGCATTGTTCCAATAGCAGTGATTGCCGTATAACAGCGAAATTGTTTCCCATTGATTGCCAGACCATTTAAAATATTCCCGTGAGATAATCGCATCCGGATTTTCTCCGGAACGGGTATTTTCATTCAGAAATACCTGATTCTGTTCCGGATCAATGACAAAAAAATCATTCTGGATTCCGGTAGCATCATAGTAATAAATTCCCGAAGAGACAGGACTTTCCAGGACAACATTCTGACTGGACGTTTCTGAAATGGGAATGGAGATCATGAATTCCGCATAGTGATCCCTGTCGGTGTCAGCCATCACGAAAGACGGCATTTGCGTATGATAACAAAGCCCGTCCAGGAGAGCGGCAAAAATTGCTTTTTCAAAATCATAATCCGAATAGGGAATGACTTCTGGTTCTGTTTCGGATTCTGTTTCAGAGTCTGACTCAGATTCAGATGCTTCTTCCGGATCAGGATCAGGATCTGAATCAGAATCAGGATTTAAATCAAGATCAGGATTTTGCACAGAAATTTCTGAAATTTTTATTTCTGTATTCTTTTTTTGTCCTGTCGGAATTGTTGCAATGTGGATTTCCGGTTCTGTTTCCAGATTTTCAGTTTCCTGGAATTCGCACCCTGTCAGCAGGACAGAAATGCTCCACGCAATCCATATCATGAATCTGAATTGTTTACATATTTTTTTCAAATCTAAAGTTCCTCTCTTGAAAGGGCATTTGTTTTTTCATGAATTTTCTGTTTTTTAATATGGCGGTTTCCGGAGTTTTGTATTGACACCGATAATCCCGCCTGTGATGCCTGCCGGACACATCAGCAAACACCGGGTAAAAAGCCATTCCGTCGGAAATTGCTCCAGAATCAGACAGCCAGTGCATAGAATCATGCACAGCAGGAAACTACAGATCAATCCTGTCCGGATGCCGTGGGTTCTGCCATGCAGACCAGCACGACGACCGGCGCAAAATGCACTGCATATCCAAAGTCCGTGCATCAGCCATGTCATAACAAGCGCCGGAATTGTACCAAGCAAAAGCAGTCCGGCGCAGAGCAGTCCGCCACAGGCAAGACAAAGCAGTCCCTCTAACGTAGGGAACAGATATTTACCTGTCCTGGACTTCCAGATACTGAAATGCCGCAACTGTATCACCAACTTTAAAAATTAAAA
>CAMWJT010000075.1 GCA_947174625.1 uncultured Ruminococcus sp. | reverse complement strand
TATATACAGATTTCACAAATATTTCTATGATTTTTTGTGAATTTTATTTCTGTGAATTTTATATGATAATCATCTGACGATTACGATTGACAATACGACATTTTTTTGTTATAATAAAAATAATAGAAAACAAAAAGGAGCTTATTTTACATGAATAAGAAAATTTCAACGATTCTGTCCTATCTGTTTATTGTCATCGGCGGTTTGCTTGCCAGTTTCTCAGTTGCTTTTATTTTGTTGCCAAATGATGCAATTGATTATGGAACAGCCGGTATTGCGATTATTATCAATAAATTGACGGGCATTCATCTTTCCTTATGTGTGATTATGACATTTCTTCCGTTTTTAATCGCCGGATATTTCGTATTAGGAAAAAGATTTTCTCTGAAAGCATGCGTGGGAACGATTGTGTACACAATTGGATTGGGAGTATTTGAAGAACTGCCGTTTGAGTTAAACACCGAACATTTTCTTGCTGTCTGTTTTGGCGGCGCATTATTGGGCGCAGGATTGTCCCTCATATTAAAAAACGGCGGATGTATAGACGGTTCTGAAATCTTGGCAAATATCATCTTGAAAAAAATCGCAGATAAAACAGGGAAAAATTATTCCATGTCCTATATTCTGATTTTATTTAATGTAATTGTCTATCTGGTTGCCTTTATCATGATAGACAAAAACGCAGCATTACTTAGTTTACTGGTCTATGTCGTTGCATCCATCGTCATTGACCATTTTACGGAGCGATTTGAAGCGATCAAGCAAGTGACGATTATTACACAGAATCCGGATAAGATTGTGAAAAGCATCAAAAAAGACCTGAACAAAACTTGTACATTAATCAATTCACGAGGGGCAATCGCCGGAGAGAACACGACCATTATTTGTTATGTCAACTATTTTGAACTTCAGAAGCTGATGGATATTATTTCTTCTAACAAAGGAACATTCAGTACAGTTTCCACAGTAGAAACGATTCTGAGATAACACAAAGCGATTTATGAAATTTCTTCAAAGTCCTCAAACATGATTTTTAGATGTCCATCATTTTTGCTGCAATGATAATGCCCACAATACCACCGTTCGTAATGAAGCCTGTCTTCGATCGTATCCAGCCATTGTTCCGTTGTCTTGTCTACGGTAGACTGGTCGATTGTATCCAGAAATTCTTCACAAGGTTCATATTTCAGCGGAGCGGTGTGGGACAGCACGACATCAATTTTCCAGCCCACTTTGGCAAGTGCGCATTCCACATCGTCCATGATCTCATCGGAAGGTTGTTCTGTAGGGAACCAAGGCGCACCACCGCTCAGCCGATAAAACTTGTTCACACTGTAAGCACCCCCGATTGCAATCGCTTTTCTGCCGTCAAGATCGTATATCTCACCGTCCTTCGCAAACAGCAGATGGGGGAATTCTTCTTCATAATACACCATACCGCCATGCCATTCTTTTTCCAGATAGCTGTCTATCATAAATGGACGTTCTTCATGATTGCCGTGTATGCAGAACAGCGTGACTTCGAGCGTCGAAAGTTCCTTTTTCAGTTCATGGTCACTTTCATCAAGAAAAAAGTTTATCCCTGCATCACCTAAAATGATCAGGACATCTTCAAGAGTGGTCTCATTTTCCGCACAGAAATCAAAAATGCGTTCAAAATCCCTGTGGGTATCTCCAGTTAAATAAATCATAATATTTTCCTTAAAATTTACTCTAAAAATATAAAAATTTTTAAATTATATCATAAATAGTTACTTTTGTCAAGTGTATTTGTCAAAAATTGTGACGGCATATATCACATTCAGAAATATACTTGATCGCATGAAAAATGGTCAGCCGTATCGCCACCAAGTGCAATGGAAGATAACATTATAGAGACGACAAATGCAATCAACAGAAAAATAGCTGAAAATTTAACATGCTTCTCTGCTGGCTGTTTTTTCCCTGCGTTCCTCAAACTCAAAAATATGATCATTAATATTTCTGGGCAGACTTCCATAATTAGATATTTCCATTGTTTCCCGAAAAGCTCGTTTAATGACTGCTTCAATCGCAGAACAATCACTTGCGAAAGCCGCAGGCAATTTGACATAGACTGTCGGTGCAGTTCCATAAAGAATATCAGGCTCAGGGATCATAAATTCAAACAATTGATTCTTAAACCATATATGAAAAACAACAGGCGTTTCCACTCCATGTTTTCCTATGCAAACAATGTAAATTTTGTTTTCCCGATCAACACACCATTTTGACCCTCTTCTATACAAGAATCCAGAAACCTTTTCATATAATATTTTGTCCTGTTCGGGCACATTTTCATAAACAAACATAATAATATAATGCCTCCTGTAAATTTTGATTGATTTATCCCATACAAAATTCACTGTACCCATTCTTCTACTGAGAATGGGTGCATATTTTTATGAAATTTAATCGTAAATTCGCAGGGATAATAGTTTTTTGTGCAAAAAGAGATTGTAAAACCATCCGTGAATGACATCATATGCCGATGTCCATACCCATATTTACCGAAATAAATCCCACTTATTTCAAATCCGTCATCAAGTGCATTTGGATACCATCTGTCATTTTTCAAGTTGAAATGTTCCAACCATAAATATGCCTTGCTGACACATTCATTAAGATGTTTCAGAACTTCGATAACAAATGTTATTTTTTCATCGGGAATTTTATTATCTGGTGCTTCTATTATGATTTCATCTACTTCATGAGCATAGATAGAAGCATAATCCTGTGCAATATAGAATTTTTCAAAATTTCTATTTTCTAAAAACTTGATTATCTTAGGCAAACTATAAGAATCAGCCACACAAAGTCCTCCTTATCTATTTCAATTCCAATTTACAAAATTAATCTTTATTCATCTTATTGTATCACATAGAATTGAAAAAATCAAGTCGTCATAATCGTCCGAATCAGATCAGACTTGCTTTTCAATGTCCCCTGGGGATTCTGTCAAGCTGGTCTTTTTCTGTTTTCAGATCTGCATATAATAAATAAATCAGAACAATCAGAAACGGAATCATCACAAACCAGATCCCACGTCCGGCAAAATATCTGCATAAGATTGTGGAAGTAAACCCGCCTGCAATAAATACAGCAAGCATGGCGATATAGAATCCCATGCGCTTGAGATCTGCCATGCTCTTGTGCCGGATGCCTTTTGTGAAAAAGACACCGACTAGCCGGAGATGATTCGTGCAGAATGTGGTTGCCATAGGGATGCCGTCCGCCTGCCGGAATGTGTTGTATTGCATGGATGTGATAAAATTAATGGCAATCTGGGAAATCTGGAACGGCGCAGAATCCGGAATCCAACCCAGGATGAATACAACCAGAATTTCAATCAGAATCAAGAGTGTGTCCCAGCGGATCAGATGAAATTTCTTGATACTGTCAGCAACAGCTTCCGAGACGACAGCTCCCAGAAAATACGCTGTAATCGGGATGCACAAATAACTTGCTTCTGCCCAGTCCTGGTTGCCGATTGCCATTGCCAGGAGGACGAAATTTGCTGTCTGTGCATTACAGAACACACCGCCCCTGACGGAATAGGTATAACCGCCGAAGAATCCGCCTGCATACGTCAATAACGCAAGAATCCACCAGCGTTCACAAGCCAGAAATTCCCTGGATCTGTTCTGATCCGAAGAATTTTTTTCGATTACATGGTGCATAAAATCACTTCAATTATTGTGGCTCTCATTTCTGAATCATTCCTTTCCTGCAAATTATGATCCGTCTGACTTTTCAGAAGCAATCATTAATTAACAATCATTCTCATCATAACCATAGAACTCAAAATAATCCGTGATAGATTCGCCGTGTATCGTTACAGGATTCTGATCCAAAGTAATATTATACTTTCTGAGAACTTCGCAAACGGAGAAAAAACATTTCATAATTTTATTTTCTTCTCTCACAACTGCCATAATTTTTTCAAATTCAGCAGGATTTGGGTGTGCTTTTCGGATCTGTACTGCTCTCTGTTCGTCAGTATATTCAATATTTTGTGTATGGATCCAGCGATCGCCAAAATAAAAGGAAATGTAAGCGCCATCAAGCGAACCATTATCTGGCGCACGCATAGTCCAAATTTTTTCGTGATACTTCTGATACTGCTGTTTTATTTCAGAAATACAACGCAGTGGGACACAATAGCGACGTTCTTCCGCAAAAATTTCTGGAAACAGATACTCCCGTACTTCTACAATTCTATTTTCAAACAAGATTACGGAAAATCCGCCATATTCCCCCGGACTTTCAGGTCCTGCACTGAATTTTGCATATCCGAAAACAATTCCCGCAAGATTACGTTTCGTTAGTGGGATAGTAGACTGCTCCATTCTGTTGAGTTCTTCATTACTATATTTTTTATATTTCATTTTTAGAAGCTATTTTCATATTCTTATCAGTATACATTTTTAATCATGTTCCTTTCTCATTACAATATAGTCTTCTTTTGTCATTGTAGCCGCTGGCATATAATATGACCCTTTATATACCCAAAAACTCCATTGATTTTCAGAGGAGTAAGTGAAGACATAAAGATTGAATCCTTTTACAGGCTGTTCCAAAGAATCATCTATTGTGTAATGATTCTTTCGTTGCAGAATATATTCCTCCAAATTCCAAGCAGGTAAAAAATATATCAGCAGTGAACCTTCTATACCAGTTACTTGAATGAATTCTGAGAATGTATTCAGTAAATAATCATATTCATCGGCATACGCTGTATTTTGATAAACAGACGCATTGACTAACAAACGGAATTGGATTCGTGGATTTTCAAACATTTTTGTGTATTGTTCAACTGTAATTTCATCCAACTGCTGGAACTTTTCCTCCTCAGTAGTATCCACGCTATATCCCCAAACATAGCAATCTTCAAAATAGCTGTCGATTTGTTCTTTGAATTGCTCTGAAAGCAAAGCGGCAATCTTTGCTTGTGGATATGTATCCCTAAAATGCTTTTCTTTAAAATCCCATACCGTTAGCTCAAAAATCGACTCAGGATCATCAACTGGTGCAGCAGTGGCGTGATATTCTGATCTTGTGACATCTGCACCATATGGTTGCGTCCATGTTTTGAGAATTGTAAATTCTTCACCGTATTTTTCTTCTACAAGGACTTTCATTTTTTGCTCTCTGCTTTCACCGCATCCAGAAAATACAACCATTCCTAGTATCATCACCACAACAGTAATTAAAATAAACCTAACCTTTCTCATAACCCTCTCCAAAGAATATATTTCTCAGAGGCTGTTGGTGCGCATTGATTCACACATCAACAGCTTACTTCTTTAAAAACTCGTTCTTAAATTATTTCTTTCATCCTGTGATTTGATCGTACGCATATTATACCATTTTTGCTTACTTTTGTCAATGCTTTTCTTCTTCCTGGAATTTCAGGAACTGCCTGATAAAATATCCCAACTTCTGAAATAACTTTCTGCACCAGATCCGGACATTCCAGAACAAAATGCCTTTCTCATAAGCGTAGACTTCAGAATCCGTCATTGTAGATTCTCCGTTTACAGTCACATCATATTGTGTCAAAACAACATCATATCGTTGGAGAATTTCACAAATAGAAAAGAAAAATTTCATAATTTTGTTTTCTTCTCTTACAATTGCCATGACTTCTTCGAATTCCGCAGGATCTGGATTCACTTCCCGAATTCTTTCAATTGATTTTTCGTCAGTATAATCAATATTCAGCGCATCAATCCAGTGATTGCCAAAGTAAAAATAGTACATTCCACCATCACACGAGTCGTTATCTGGTGCATACATTGTCTGTATCTCATCATGATATTTTTGATAAAGTTGTTGTATTTCAGAAATACAGCTTTGCGGAACAGAATAATGCCGTTCTTCCAAAAGAATTTGTGAAAACAAGTATTCTCGCACTTCTACCATTCCCGTATCAAATAGCAGAACAGAAAATCCACCATAGTCAACCCCATATTCTGCATCACCTGCATTCAGCTCTGCATATCCGAAAACCATGCCATTCAATTTTCTTTCTGTCAGCGGAACAGTAGCTTGCTCCATCTTTCTTAATTCTTCATAACTATATTTTCGATACTTTATAATACATCAATCCTCCCGGAAACAGATTTCTGATATTATGATAACACAGAATCATTTATTTTGCAAGTGATTCAGAATATCAGAGAATCACCGGGCATATAATCTTCTGAGAAAATAATCCCCAAAGGAGAAAGATGCTATGCCGGAATCTTTATCAGAGCTTGCACAGAAATATCGTGATGAGATGTTGCGGATGTATCAGACCAGACCACCCAAACCGGACTGTCCGCCGCCGAATCCAGAACCGTCACGTCCTGTAACTCCGCCGAGACCAGAACCGCCACGTCCTGTAACTCCACAGATTACATCCCCGCCACTTAATATAAATAAAAATCGAAGCTCACCGTATCGTAATAGTAATACACGGAGAGGGGG
>CAMWJT010000074.1 GCA_947174625.1 uncultured Ruminococcus sp. | reverse complement strand
ATGATGTTGTTGTCTCAGAACTCTGGCTCGGATCGAAAGATGATGTTGTTGTCTCAGAACTCTGGCTCGGATCGAAAGATGATGTTGTTGTCTCTGTAACATCCGTAGAAGATGTTGTTGTTTCTTCCAGATCTTCTACTTCCAGTGTGATAATTCTCTTAACTTCCAGTTTCACATTACCACTCATTGTATCAGATGTCACATCGCCGGAAGCTTCAATGCGCTTTTCGGTTTTGATGGAATCCTCAACAACTTTCTTGTTTTCCGGTGCAAACAGTTCATTGAAGTATGTGTAGTAGTAAGCAATATCCAGATCTTCTTCTTCGTCCAGATAGCCGAATACTTCGCCGCTTGCTTTCCCACTGTACTTTGCATCCTTGGAGCCGGAAACTGTCACAGTAATGTCTTTTACTTCCTCTGCAAAGTCAATGACAGCATCTGCATCCAGATCAATTTCATAAGCCTTTACTTCAGCCTGGTCATTGACCTGTTTCAGGATTCCTGCAAAGAAATCAGCGAACTGTGCATAGTACTTGTTATTTGTGAAGTCATCCAGTTCATCCGGAACCTTGTCCACTCTGTTGGACTGGCTCGGAGCAACTTTCTTGGCATCCGCCTTCACCTGCTGAATCAGGTCATCCACATCGGCAGCATGATAAGTCTTCTCGCCGGATTTTTCAAGATTGGTGAATCTTTTTCTGGCAGCCTGGAGCTTTTCTACATAAGGATCAATCATTTTGTTGACTTCGCCCTCAGCCATTTTCTTAGCTTCATCAAGCTGTTCCTGTGCATCATCAAGCTGTCTCTGTGCATCATTGAGTTCATCCTGTGCATCATTAAGCTGTTTCTGTACATCATCAAGCTGTTTCTGTGCAGAATTAGCATCAGCTTCGGCTTTTTCAAGCTTTGCCTGTGCATCTTTCACCTTATTTTCTTCAGCAGTTAAGTCAGCAGCGCCCTCAGCCTTTGCATCATCAAGATCAGCCTTTGCCTTATCAAGATCAGCCTGCGCCTTTTTCAGATCATCCTTTGCATTATCAAGATCAATCTGTGCTTTATCAACATCTTTCTGATACCCGTCTTTTTCTTTCTGATATTTGTCTTTCAGTTCTTGCTTTTCATTCTTGAGACTCTGGAATTCTTTAAGTTTACTTTGAATTGCATCATTTACGTTCTTTTTCATATCTTTCAACGTACTTTCTGCATAATCAAAGAGTCCCTCAACTGTCAGACCTTTTCCTTCGCTTTCCGGTGTGATAATTTTCACATCAAACGGAATTGTATAATCGTTTAGAGATTCTGTGGATGCTGTGAGAACAATTGTACCGGACAATGTACCCTTCGCATCAAAACTACCCATTTCAATAGCAGGATATTTCTCAGCAAATTTCTTTTCAAGCATGTCATTCACAAGCGTTGCATAAGGATAGTCTAAATTGAGTGTCACAACGATCTCATCTGTATTGATTTTTGCAACAGCACTTGCATATTCCGGATTGGACAGTACTTCTCTGAGAATATCGCCATACATGTTGTTAACAGTAACGGAGTCAGCGAGACTTGTCACATCCAGTGCAATTTCTTTGTCGCCGGTCTGAGAACTTGCCCAAGCCTGGAGCTTCTGGTTCCAGGGAGAAGACTGCTCGTATGTGACATACTTCTCCACTTCCTTGATCGGCGCAATTTTTTCGTTCGTAGGAACTTTCTTGAAATCGTCGATCGTGATCTTCTGGAGCGCACTTTCGTCTACTGCGGTATCATCCACAGCAAAAGAAGCGCACAGGATAGTTTGAGACAGAGCAAACGGAACTGCCAGAGCAGCAGACATTGCTCTACTCAGGAATGATTTCTTCATTGATAGATTACCTCTCTCTTCCTTGTAGATTTTCATTTTCACGACGCAGGAGCAAGCAGAAAGCGCCGGGCGGCACTTTCAGAAACACAGAAAACCTGCAAACCGCCTTGCAGTACCGTGAGCCGAACTCCCATGCCTTGCCATCAACATCGCCGCACTGTCCCGGTACGACAGCACAGGAATGTTTTTATACTGTATATTTTAGCATATAATTTTGAGATTGTCAACACCCTTGCCAAATTTTCTTTAAAAATATTGCAGAAACATTTTTCGCTTTTTTAGGTGATTTGCACAAATAAAATAGATTTTCTGCCCTTTTTATGCCATATTTTCCAGTTATGGAAAAAATTTAAAATTTTAAAAAAAATAAAAATCTCAGAAAAAATATTTGTCATTATCTGGAAATTATCCAGGCAAAACAGGCAGAAACTGGATTGATTTCTGCCTGCCTGTGCTAATATCATTCTGAAAGGGGAAAGTTATCTGAATTTTTATTCTGCTTCCTGGTGTACTTCCTGAAGTGTCAGCTCCAGTTTCAGAGACTGCCCGGAACGGTACACCGTCAGCGTGATCGTATCACCGGCATTGTACTGGTTCTTGGCTTCGTTGAGTTCATCCATGTTCGTAATCGTCGTTTCCTCAACTGCCGTGATGACATCGCCCTGACAGATGCCTGCCTGTTCTGCGGCGCTCCCGCCGGTCACGCCATAGACATATACACCCAATGGCATACTGAAATGTTCTGCATCAGATTCAGACACATTCACACCTGTAATTCCAAACTGTGGACGTCCTGTTACATAGCCATTTTCAATTAAATCTTCAATAATTTCCTTTGCATCACTGATCGGGATGGCAAAGCCGAGTCCCTCCACACCTGCACTGCCATAAGAGGAAGACATTTTTGCCGAATTAATCCCGATTACCTGCCCGTAACCATTGAGCAAAGGCCCTCCGGAATTACCCTGATTGATTGCCGCATCCGTCTGGATCAGTGTCATATCTTTCTCATTAATCGTAATTTCACGGTTCAGAGCGGAAACAATCCCACAAGTCGTTGTGCCGAATAATTCAAAGCCCAGAGGATTGCCGATCGCTACGACTGTCTCACCGACACGCAGTTCATCACTGTTGCCGAATTCCGCCGGTGTTAATCCGTTCGCACCGATTTTGAGTACAGCAAGATCCGTCTCCAGATCATAGCCGACAATTTCGGCATCGTATTCCGTTTCGTCCGCATCCCCCATGACAACGCTCACACCAATGGCTTTGCCGCATTTATAATCACTCTCATTATCATAGATACAATGCGCATTTGTGATGATATAGCCGTCAGCAGTCATGATAATGCCCGTGCCAGTACCGGCAATCTGTCTTTTCTCACCGGAATCGCCATAATTCGGAATGCCGTAGCCAAAACCGAATCCCCAGTAACTTTGTGTGTTCTGTGGAGTATATTCAAAAGTGGCATTGATGCCGACGACGGACGGGAGCGCTTTTTCGACAATATCCGGAATACTCAGCGCACCTTCCGGCGCAGACATATTAATCCAGTTTGCCATAGAATTTGCAGAGGCATTATTATTTTCTCCGGCATTTTCCGGAACAGAAGCATCTTCTGTCATGTTGCTGTCGTCCGGATCGTCCGCATCACTGGTGACAACGGCATCCCATTCGGAATGATTTCCGCCGAACAGCTTATACATCTCAATGGAAGAAACAGAAATAATGGCAACAGCGGCAACACCGGCAATGACTTTGAGAAAGCCTTTTCCGCCGTTGTTATGTTTCTGATTCCGGAAATTGCCGGAGTCAGACACATAGTCAATATAGCCGTCCTGATGATCAGGATCGGAATTCTGGTAAAAATTCTGATAAAGATCCTGATAATGATTCAGATCCTGTTTATTATTTTTATTGTCATTTCCAAACATAAAAACGCACCCTTTCTGCTAATATCATGAATTTAATTTTTATAAATTTAATTTTGTTCTGATTGTTCTGATTTTTTCTCTGTAATTCTTATTATACTCTGAAATGTGATAATTACATGAAAGAATCCAGAAAAAAATGCAAAAAGAGTGCGAAAAATAAATTATAAATAATTATAAATTAATTATAATGTAACGGGCGCAAATGGATCTGCATCTGTGATCTGGCTCGTGCCGGGCAGATAGGGGTCAGCATCCACAATGCCTGGATCTTCTCCCGGCTGATCCGGATCTGCATCAATAATTTCAGGTTCTACGGACGGAGTATTTTTGATAAATTCATAGTGCTGTCCGGAACCGAATGCCGCCGCATAAGACCGGATCTGCGCCGCATCCTGAGAATCTACAATCCCGTTTTCATCCACATCCGCCATTTTTTGCTGGGATTCCGTGAGCGTTCCGCCCAGTCCTGAACCGAAATTTGCCGCATGTACCAGAACTGCCGACGCATCTGACGCATCAATCCTGCCGTCGCCGTCCACATCTCCAAGGATCGGCTCTGCCATTGCTTGCAGGACAAGATCTGCAATCACCTGGTGTCCGGCAGCACTGGGATTCACTTCCAGATCATATAAATTTGTATATTGCCAGGCATTCCCTGCAAATGCAGTATACACATCCGCAATCACGGCATTTTCATGCTGTCTGACGTAACCTGCGAGATAATCGTTATAACAACCATTGAGAACTGTGCCTGTCGGATTCATGATGCTGTTGTATGCCATTTTGCGTTTTGCGGTGAGCGTGTCATACATCTCGATATTATCCAATAAATTATACACGGTCTGATAGACAATCTTTGTGTCCGGGTATGCTTCGAGTTTCGCTGTAATTGCCTGTATGTTCGCCGCCGCTTCGGTACGGTTCGCCTTCACATCATCCGCCATCTGATTGGCATAGGGAACAAGCTCCATCTCATCTTCAAAGCCGTAGTCTTCAATGTTAGCGGTGAAAACGTCCGTAAACTGTGTAAAGCTGAATTCTTCCATAAATCCGTGTGCAGTAACAAGAAACTGATCCATAATATCATGAATCCCGACACTGACAAGAATCACATCCGCATTGGACAAAGCTTGTTGAATCTGGGCATCATCCAGACTATCGAGCAAGTCCGCCGTTGTAAAATTATCCTGGGCGAAATTCTGGATCTGGTAATTTCCGGATGCCTGGATCAATTCTATATAGGATTTTTCACCGTCCGGGAGCTGTGCGCCGGTAGAGATACCGTCACCAAGTACGACAATTTTAACGGCTTCTTCGGCATTTGTCAGCACAGGCATCTGGAGCAGATTTGCAGAACTGACCGCCGTGAGCAGACAAGCAACGAATCTGGAAATTTTTTTCATCATAATTTGTTTTTCTCCTTTTCTGTTTTCTTTTATTCTAACGCAAAATACACAGCTTGTCAAGTTATAATTCTTTCCTGAAAATTAATTAAATTTACTTTTTTTTGTTTCTCAGCATAACATATGCCGTAACCAGTGTTATGATAACAGATAAAACTGTCGGAAACCAGGTGTCCGGGACTGGCAGATGCGCCGTGTTCATCCCGTAAAAACTGAATATCATAGTCGGGATAGACATAATAATTGTCACAACCGTTAATTTCCACATTACGATATTTAAATTATTAGAGATCGCCGAGCCGAACGCTTCTACCATACTGGAAATAATCCCGGAGTAAATATGGCTCATTTCAATCGCCTGCCGGACTTCGATTAATACATCTTCCAGTAAATCCTGATCGTCATCATAAAGCTTGATTGTCCTGCCCCGGAGTAGTTTTTCAATTGTCACTTCATTGGCTTTCAGTGATGTAGACAGATACACCAGGGATTTCTGCAATTCCAGCATCTGGATTAATTCTTTATTTTTCATGATACTGCTTAATTTCTGCTCCATCACGTTGGACATCTTGTCAATCTGTTTCAGATCCTGCAAATAGATTGCCGTAACCCGCAATAATAACTGCATGACAAATCTTGTTTTCATATTGGTATAAACACCCTTGACAGTTCCGTCCATCATGTCACGCAAGACCTGATTATCCCGGAGTGAGATTGTGAATAAATAATCATCTGTAATAATAATCCCAAGAGGGACAGTAAAAAACAGGATTGTTTCTTCCGTCTGGATTTCAGACATTGCCGTATCGACAATAATTAACGTCTGGTCGTCCTCCCGTTCAATACGGGAAGATTCTTCTTCGTCGAGCGAGGACTTGACAAAACCGCTGTCAAGACCGTAGCCGTCAATTAATTTCTGGACTTCCTGAGCCGTGGGATCTACAACGCAGATCCAACAGCCCGGCGCAGGTTCTTCAAGACTCTGAACGGAATTGCCCTGCGTCTGATAAAAACGAATCATAGCTAAACCAACCTTTCCTTGCGAACTGATACATTTCCGCTCGACCCTCAGGGTCAATACACATCAAAGTCACCGCCTTCCAGAAATAAAAATAGAAATAAAAATACAATATTATTATAGCAGATTCCGTGCAATTTGGCAAGTCTTTTTTTTGCAGTCAAAATGCCGGGGATTTTGTAAAATTCTGTCAGAACGGGACAAAAATCCCGGAAACGCTTGCAAAAAATTTCCGGATATGCTATAATAGCAATAAAATAATATATAAAAAAATAAATTTTAAAAAATTTAATCATATTTAAATAA